>NZ_AJWE01000032.1:0-41758 GCF_000281145.1 Rhizobium sp. CF142
GGCAGCTGCTCGCAGCCGCCTCCGTTGCGGCACGGAGAGGAAGCGGCGCGCCTCGTCCGCGACGTCGGCAAATGCGATCAAGCCGCATGTCTCGCGAATGAGGTCGAGCAGATGACCATACTGGCCGGTCGCCGCATCGCTCCAGCGGCCGGCTCGCGCACCGGTGAGACGCACGTAGAGAGACCGGCCCTTGCTGCCCACCGTATCGCCGGCCGGCCAAGAGATGGTGGCGGCAGACCGCCTCGGCATGGCGCGCCAGACGATCTGCCAAGTCCGAGACCAATGCCATCATGAGCTCGCACTGTCGAGAAGCTTCCTCGCCTTGCCCTCAAGATCAAGCCGGACGTCCTGATTGGTCCGCGTGCGGGCCAGCGCCGTGATGCCCTGGACGAAGTCGAAGATCGACTCCGGCGGACGCCCCTCCTCCGACAGCATCATCTCGATGACCTTGCCGGTCTCGGCTTTGGAGAAACCGCGCCGCCGCAGGAACGCCCCGCGATCCTCGTCATGCCGAGCGACGATCGTCGCACGCGCTGCCTTGATACCGGCAACGAAAGGCGCCGGCGACGAGTTGGCAAAGCTCGTCAATGCGGGTGCGGCTTCATGGGCAAAGCGCTGTGCTGCGAATTTCGAGTGGCGGATGGTGATTTCCTCGAACTGTTCCGTGCCGTGCGGTTGGCGCAGACGGCACGCAGATAGAAGGAAGCAACGCCCAATGTCTTGGAGCCGACCTCGGAATTCCAGGCGTAAAAGCCCCGGAAATAGAGATCGGAGTCACCGTTCGGCAGGTGCCCGGCCTCGATCGGATGCGTGTCGTCGACCAGGAAGAGGAAAACGTCGCGGTCGCTGGCATAAAGCGTCGTCGTATCCCTGGTGATGTCGATGAAGGGATTGTGGGTCATGGTCGCCCAGTCGAGTTGACCCGGCACCTTCCAAATCGTGTCGCCGGTACCATTGCCTGCGATCTTCATCACTGCCGAGACCAGTGGTCGAAGATGCGGCCATAATCGGGACCGGTGACGGCGCGCAGTCCGAGGCGCCCGTCGTCCATCTCGAGCGTCTTGACCAGTTCGGCGCGGTGATGGAGGAGACCATGCTGCAAATTGATGGTGGCCAGCGGGCCCGGCAGCTGGCGCAGATATGTGGCGGGAGCGTGGGTCGGCGCAATCGGCTGGGGTTGACCGGGCAGGACAAACTCGAGGCGTTCGGCATTGTCGCGCGTCGCTCGACCCGGATGGCGCTGCTCTCAACCGTGCGGCTTTGCGCCCGATCGGCGCGCGACCGGACAGTGTCGTATAGTTCGGTGATCGACAGGAAACGCTCGTCGTCAGGTCGCGAGAACCATTCGGACGAAACGCGGCCGATCCGCGCGCCGCGCGAGATATCGACCTTGAAACCAAAGGAGGACGGATGGCTGATGGGAATCGAACTTTAGACGCATTCCAGCATAGCGATGCGTCACAAAACTGGGAGCTTGAACGGCAAGATGATCCCCGGCACCAGTATTCGAACGCCAAACTACCGCGGTCTCATCCTGTGAAATCCTGTCACCTCCTGAAAATCGCCGACCAGCTTCATCAGTTGCTCCTCGCTGCCTTCACCACCCATCAGCTGTGCACCGATCGGAAGGTTGAGACCGTCGACGCCGATCGGAAAGCTGATCGCCGGCAGAGCCGACAGGCTGGGAATACAGGTAAAGCGCATGTTGCCCGTCAACGTGCTCTCTTCGACATTGCCAATCATGATCGTCTCCTGCCCGATGAGCGGTGCGGTGAATGGCAGGGTCGGCGTCAGGATTACGTCGACATTTTTCAGGTGGCGGTCGATCTGATCGCGCAGATAGGTGCGGTAGCGCTGCGCCTGCAGATATTCCACGGCAGTGAAGGTCATTCCGGCATGGAGCAAAATGCGGACGTCTTCTCCATATTGGGCGGCTTTGTCGATCAACCACGGCGAGTGAACCGCGCTTGGCTCGGCAGCATCGACGATCACCTGCGCATCGACAGCAACATCAAGGCCTTGGATTTCGACAATCTGGACAATGGCGCCCATGTCCTCAAACGTTCTGACAAGCGCACGGAACGCGGCCTCAACGTCCGGCTGCAGGTTTTCAAACCCGTAGCCCTCGATCAGACCTATGCGCGCGCCTCTAAGGGATCTCGCTCCTTGGACGAGCTGACCTGCTAGGCGTGATAGAGCGGAAAATACCGCCTGGCAATCTTTGGCACTACGTGCAAGTGGCCCCACGGTGTCCATACTCCAGGCCAGTGGAAACACGCCTTTTGTGCTTATTTGCCCGACGCCAGGCCGCAGGCCGGTCACACCGTTCATCGAGGCGGGAAGGCGCACGGAGCCGCCGGTGTCCGTACCAAGTGCAGCCATGACGGTGCCCGCTGCGACCGCCGCACCCGAGCCGCCGCTCGAGCCCGCTGGGATGCGCGCCTTGTCCCAAGGGTTGCGGCACTGCCCGAAATGCGGATTTGATGTCGTTCCGCCCCAGGCAAATTCGTGCATGTTGGTCGCGCCGATGATGATCGCACCCGCACGCTTTAGCCTTTGGGTCACATCCGCATCCGAGCCGGCGATGTAATCTTTCAAGACCGCGCTGCCGGCGGTCATCGGCTCGTCTTTGACCGCGATGTTCGCCTTGACGGCGACCGGAATGCCATGAAGCGGACCCAGATCGTAGCCTTTGTCGAGCAGCGCCTGATGGGCGGAGGCAACGGCGAGTGCCTTGTCGCGATAGACATCGCCGAGCGCCACAAGGTCGCGTGTCGCCTCCTCGCGATCGAGGCAATTTGCGACGAGATCCGTCAGCAGAATTTCACCGCTGCGAATAGCCTTGGCAGCCTCAGCGATCGAGAGGTCAGAGAGATCAGTCATGAAAGAAGCTCACAAAAGGTATCGAGTCTGTGCTGGCGCCGACGTTCAGGAAGGCTTGCGCCACAGAATTTCGGATGACACGAAGGCGGTGATTGGCGATGTCTCCGGCGATAACGCCTTGTTGCAGAAGATCGCGAGATTTTCCGCGCGCGCTGCCCAGGCTTCGACGGTCGGACGGACGGTTTCTGCATGATCCTCCGAGATCGGGCCGATCATCTGCATACGGGCTTCGAGAGAAAGGGGCATGACAGGCTCCAGGGAGTGAGAAAGGCCTTCAGCCTCCCTCACCCGATCAAAAGTTCACTTCATCTTGGCGTCGGCAGCTTCCTTGGCCTTCGTCGCCAACTCCGTGTTGACGTTGTTCTCGTAGGACGTCGCTTCCGACGGATAGGCCTTCACATTCTTGGCATAAAGGGCGATGTTGAGATTGTTGTCCCAGGCCTTCTTCGACACCAGAACGTTCTCGGGATAGCCCTTGGCATCAATCTCACGCTTCACGGCTTCGGCAACGATTTCGCGCGGCAGGTTAGGGAAGTACTTCGCCGCGACGTCGACCGTTTCGTCGAAGTTCTTGTAGATGAAGCGCGAGGCCATTTCGAAGGCCGTCACGACGCCCTGTGCGGCTTCAGGGTTCTTGGCAATGTATTCCTTCGTGGTTGTCAGGCTGGAGAATGCAAAGGGGTACCAGTCCTTGTTGGCCGAGAAGGAATAGACCGAGCTCAGGCCGTTCTGCCGGATGCTCTGCGTTACCTGCGGTTCGACGGCCAGGGCGTAGTCTGCGCGGTCGCTGACGATTGCCGGAATTTCGTTGCCGATCGCGACGTTCACCAGCTTGACGTTTTCAAGCTTCTGCTGCTTCACGAGATAGCTCATGAATGCCCATGTCGTGTCGGGCTCAGGGCTTGTGATGACGCGCTTGCCAGAGAAATGCATCAGGTCGTCCTGGATCGACGTGCCGTCCTTGCCGATGACGAAAACGGTCGGCGCATCCTGGATGCCGGCAACGACCACGCCATCGCCACCGTTTTCACGGCTCTTTGGCACGAAGATCGGGTCCTGGATCGAGAAATCCGCAGAGCCACCAATGACGGCTGCCCAGGATTGCGCCCCGCCACCGCCGGTCGCGATCTTCACATCGAGGCCCTGCTCCTTGAAGAAGCCCTTTTCCTGGGCGACGTAAAGCGGCAGGTAAAGCAGCGACTGGAACGCCTGGTTGATGCGAACTTCCGTGTCGGCGGCCGGCGCAGCGGGAGCCGCGATAAGGCCGGCGACGGTCGCAGCCAGCAGTGTCTTCTGAAGAGATGCCATGCGCATGTTATTTCCTTTCCCATGAGAGGATGAAGCGTTCGAGGAGATTGATGAGGGCGTTGAAGACAAGCATCATGATCATCACGAGAGCTACGCCGGCGAGCACGATGTTCATTCCGAAGTTGGAACTGCCGAGCAGGATCATGTGACCGACGCCGGCATCCGAAGAGATATATTCCGCCACGATGGCGCCGATCAGTGCGAAGCCGACGTTGAGCTTCAGACCGGATACGACCCATGTCATCGAGGATGGAACGACCAGCTTGCGGAAAATGGCCGAGCGGGACGCATTGAAGGAACGCATTAGATTTATGAGGTCCTGATCCGTCCGCTGGGCGCCGCGGTAGGACGTGGTCAGCGATACGACGACGCAGGAGAAAGCGACGATCATCACTTTCGACAGCATTTCGGTGCCGAACCAGATGATGGTGATGGGCGCAATGGCCAACACCGGAATGGAGCCGATCGCTGCGATGAAGGGGGCTGCGAGGTCGGAGATGAACTTCGAATACCAGAGAAGCAGCCCGAGCACCGAGCCCCCGATGGCGCCGACCACAAATCCGATGAGTGTCTCTTCCGTGGTCGTCAGGATATCAATTAAGAGTTCGCCTGAATCCATCCTTTGCACCAGCACGTCCCAGATCTGGCTTGGGCTGGAGAATAGAAAACGACTGATGAAACCCGTCCGTGCACCGATTTCCCAATAGGCGAGCAGACCAACAACGATCCCGATCTGCAGGAAGATCAAAACGTAGCGTCGCGTCGCCGCACTCTTGAAGAAAGTGGTTTCGCCCCTCGATTGCCGGGAGGGGGAAACGGGCGCGGAAACCGTGTCCGATATCGCTTTCATGAAATCACCATGTCTTTCAGGCGAGAACCGGCGTAATGCCGATGTTGTGCCAGATCATCTCGTAGTAGTCGTTGAAGCGGCGGGACATGCGGCGCTCCGGAATGAGCGGGCTGTCCGTTTCGAGATCTATCTTGATCTCGTTGATGATCTCGCCGGGATGTGCCTTCATGACGTAGACGCGATCCGACATCGTCACCGCCTCTTCGATGTCGTGGGTAATGAACACCACTGTCTTGCGCTCTTTCTTGACGATGCTGAGCAGCTCGCTTTCGAGCGCAATCTTCAAGGGATAGTCCAGCGCCTTGTAGGATTCATCCATCAGGATGATCTGCGGATCGGTGATCATCGTGCGCATCAGCGCCACGCGCTGGCGCATGCCGCCCGAGATCTGCGAGGGGAACTTGTCCTCGTAGCCTTCCATGCGGTAGGTCTGCAGCAGGGCCTTGGCCCTTTCTCGTGCTTCCCTCTTCGAAACGCCGGCAATCTCTAGGCCGAGCACCACGTTGTCGATGACCGTGCGCCATGGAAAGAGAAGATCCTTCTGGAGCACATAGCCGATCTTCGGCGAGGTATGGCCGGTGGTTTCGCGGTTATCGACCAGAATGGAACCGTTGTCGGGTTTCAATAGGCCGGTGATGATATTGAAAAGGGTCGACTTGCCGCATCCAGACGGTCCAACGAATGAGACGAATTCATTCGCGTCCGCATGGAATTTCATCTTGTGAAGGATCTGCACCGGCCCGGCCGCTCCTTCATAGAATTTCGAGATATCGATGGCTTCGAGCGTATGGCTCATAGGCTTCCTTTCCCTCGCCTGCTCCCAAGCAGGCGCAGCTTTGTCCCGAAGCGATAGGTGCTTGCCGCGCTCGCGCGCCAACCGACAGCCGAGCGTTTCGTGCTGAGTGAATTTAGTTGTAATTACGATAATAGGAAATGCAAGTACTTTTTACTCTTTGTTCAAAGTACCTTCACATTGCCCCGACAAGGCGGATGTCATAGCCATCGACCTGGGCAATGTGGATGGGATGGCGGCCGCCTGTGACGGGTGCGGAATCAAGGCCGCGCGCCGATTTCGTCTGACGCGATCTGCCGAGAGCAGCGCGTACCTGACGCGTTTCCATCGTGCCTGCGGCCGCAACAAGACCGGCCAAGCAATGCAGACCTTCGTAACAGGATTGACCATAGGCATTGGCCGGTGGCGGGTTGTCCCCGAAAATGCCGTGATAGCGCTCGAGAAATGCACCGTTGTTTCGCGAGCGGACGGCAGAGAAATAAGCCGACGCGATGTACATGTTTTCCGTTGCACCTTCATCCAGTCCATAGATGACGGTCTCGTCGACGGCGGATGCGAGACGAAGGGTGCTGGAACTCAGGCCGGCTTGTGCGAATGCTCGATTGAACTCCACGGCATCGAGGCCCAGAAAATGCGGCAGCACTACATCGCTGCGCGTCTCCTGGATCGCGTGGAATAGATCGTCGTAATCGTCGTGCTCGAACGGGCGGTAAAATTCACCCGTCACCGTACCGCCGGCATCGCGGATGAGGCGCTTTGCAATCGCAAACGATGAACGCGGCCAGTTATAGTCGCTGCCACACAGGAAAAAGCGAGAAACCTTCCGGCTTTGCATCAGCCACTCGATCGTCGGCCCCAGCAGTTCGCTCGATGTTTCACCCGTCGTGATGAGGTTGGGATGCTCCGCCAAGCCCTCGAACTGCGGTGTATAGATGAAAGGCACGGAATCATTGATCGAGCGCATCACTGGCTGACGCGCGTAGCTCGGAAACATCCCGATGATTGCCTCGACACCATCGATATCGACCGCGTTGCGCGCAGCCCAGGCCGCACTGGCACCGGTCGTGCCGGCGTCGATCGACACCAGGTCGACATAACGGCCAAGCATGCCGCCGAGCTCGTTTATCTCTCTTGCCGCCATGGTTGCGCAGGCCCATGCGGATGGAGCCCAGAGGCCTGCCGGGCCGACTTCCGGAACCAATAGCCCGATCCTGATGCCTGTCATTTTCATACTCCTGCGTTGGTACGCAGCAGGATCGAAGCACAAATCGTGCCAGTTGACGGGGTCCTAATACTGCAGGCTCTGCTTTCATTTTGAGCAGAATTCGATGCTCTGCCCAAAAGACCCGCAACAAAAGTCGTTCGCTGCTGCTTGAAGCGCAGGCCGTCAGAAGGTAGAAAAAGAGATAGTCGTAATGGAGGGCAATGCATGGAACTGCTTTCGGACAGCGAGTCTGCTGAGCTGATGGAGCTGATTTCAGGCATCAACTGGCAGTACAAGCAGGCGGTCGATCTGCGGTTGAAGCCGAAAGGCCTGCCGATCGAGCAATACCGTATTCTGGAATCGCTGCAGCGCAAGGACGGGCAGTCGATGCGCGAGCTTGCCGACGACGTGTTCGTCGATTCAGCGAGCCTCACCAAGATCATAGACCGTATGATCGGCAGCGCCGACGTGTATCGTGCTCCAGAACCGACGGATCGCAGGAAGGTGCTTATTTTCATTTCGGAAAAGGGTAACAGGACACTGGCCGAACTGCGGGAAGCATTGAAGGGCTCTCGGAGCGGACTGGTCAACCGGCTTGGGCCTGACCAGGTCAGCCAGTTGCGCGTCCTTCTCCAAAGCATGCTGAAGAACGACGACCGCTAGATACTGGCGACAGGAGGCGCTTTCTTCTGGCGAAACAGGATTACGACGACGCCAATAATCGCCAGCGCCGTGCCAATCCAGAAACTGTAGGTGGTCTGTTCGCCGAGGACCAGAATACCGAGGGCAACCGTCATCAGGGGGAACATCAATGTCAGTGACGAGACGACGCTGGCATCATACAGTTTCAGCAGCCTGTAATAAGCGGTATGGCTGATAACGGTGACGATCAGGGCAGAAAAGAGCAGGAGGCTGCCAAAGGCAAGCCCGTGGGCGCTTACTTTGGCAATCTGGTCCTGCTCGAGGAGTGTGGAAACAAGGGCAAGCGGCAGAATGGAAGTCGTCGCGGTCCACGCCTGCATGCGTAATGGTGTCATGCCACCGAGGCCCTTGAGCAACACCGAGCCCAAGGCAAGCGATGTCGCAGCCAACAACACAAGGCTCGCGCCCAACCCTGCGGAAATTTCACCCGGCCGCCATAAAACGACGATCGTTCCCATAAGTGCGATTGCAATGCCGATGATGCGACGCAGGCCAATCCGCTCCTGGAGCATCAATGCTGACAGGATCGCCGTCATCGGCACGCCGATCTGGAGCAGGATCGCTGCCAGTGCTGCACTGATCAATCCGTATCCACTCAGCAGCAACCCGAAATGCCCCGCACCCATCAATAGTCCGGTTGCAACAACCGGCGCCAGCGGCCGAGGCAAAGGTCGTAGGAATGGCCACAGAACCAATGCGACCAAAAGAAATCGGGACGACGACAGGAAAATCGGCGGCACGCCGGCAACCGCGATGACATAGCGGCTGAGCACGGCGTTGATGGCCCAGATCAGACATATACCGACCATGGAAAGAAAATCGACGGGGCGCATGAGGCAGAGCTCGCGAGGAGAAGCGCCGAAGACCGGCGAGGAACGAGAACGGTTGAGATATGGATCAGAATTGACGCCAGTCGCCAATACCCTCGAAAGCCGCCGCGGCGCGGTAGATCGTCGCCTCGTCGAAGCTCTTGCCGATCAGCATCATGCCGGTGGGCAGCCCGTCCGAAAGCCCGCAGGGGATCGACATCGCCGGGTGGCCGGTCACGTCGAACGGGCAGGTGTTAACGTTCAGCTCGGCAGCCCGCTGAATGATCTCCGACAACGATGCACCCGGCGCCGGCAACGGCGAGGCAACGCGCGGCAGCGTCGGCATCAGGAGGAGGTCGAAGGAAGCAAGGGCATTGTCATATGCCGCCTTGATGCGGCGGGCGAGATTCTGCGCCTTGGCATAGTAGCGGCCATTGTGTTGATCGAGCGCCCAGCCGCCCGTCAGCATGGCCAGCTTCAGAGTCTCCGGCAGCTCGTGGGCGCGTTCCCGCCAACGGGCATGAGCATCCAGCAGGCTGACATCGTAGCGCCCTTTCCAGTTGAAGCCCATGCCGTTGCCGATCATCATCTGCATCGTCAGGCCTTCCGAACCGATCGGCGTCCATACGGCAGCCGCAGTGACATGTTCGGGAATGGAGATTTCCGTGACAATGGCGCCGAGGGCCGCGAGCCGCGCAGCGCCCTCCCGCACCTTGCGAGCAACATCGTCCTGCATCGTCGGGCCACTGAAGCCCTCGGACACGATCGCGATCCGCAGGCCGACTACGCCCATGTCAAGGGCGCTGAGATAATCACCCTTGATAGGCGCATGCTGGCGCGGATCGAGACCATCATCTCCGGCGATGACATCAAGCAATAGCGCATTGTCGGCAACGGTGCTCGTCATCGGCCCGGCGTGATCGATTGTCGCTTCGATCGGCATGATGCCCGTATAAGGAACGAGGCCCCAGCTCGGCTTCATGCCATAGATGCCGCAATAGGATGATGGAATCCGGATGGACCCACCCTGGTCGCCACCGATCGCCATATCCGCCTCGCCGGCCGCTACCAGCGCGCCGCATCCGGACGACGAACCGCCGGCCGAATATCCCTGCCGCCACGGATTGTGCACTGGCGCCGGCTGCGAGGTATGGCTGCCGCCGGACATGCAATAGCTTTCACAGGTCGCCTTGCCGAGGATCGTGCCGCCGGCATCCAGAATACGTCTGACAACCGTTGCGTCGTTTGTCGGAATGAAGTCGGCGAGCAAATTCGATCCGTTGGCCATCGGCGTATCGGCCAAGGATACGTTGTCCTTGAGGACAACGGTCATACCTTGCAACTTGCCGGCTGCTGCACCTTCAACCCTGCTCTTCCACGCCCAAGCGCCTAACCTGTTGTCCGAAGGCTCCGGGCGGTATCCGATGCCGCGATCATAGGGAGGGGGTTCGATCGGTTCATCCAGGGCATCGACAATATCGTAGGCATCGAGCCCCACCATCATCTCCGAGCGATATTGCTCCACCTCTGCATCTGACATATTGAAACCAAAGGAATGAGCCAGCTTGGAAAGCTGTGCCGTTGTTGGGCGAGCCAAAGTCATGGGGGCCTCAATTTTACAATCGCTGATGTCGTTATATAGTAATTACGATAATTGTAAATTCTACTAAATTGGATTTTGACAACCCCGATGGGTGGACGGGATATGCTCACCCGTGATCTCGGGAACCTCGCAGTGAT
This sequence comes from Rhizobium sp. CF142, assembly GCF_000281145.1. Lineage (NCBI taxonomy): Bacteria > Pseudomonadati > Pseudomonadota > Alphaproteobacteria > Hyphomicrobiales > Rhizobiaceae > Rhizobium > Rhizobium sp. CF142. Next base: position 10,290 of record NZ_AJWE01000032.1, read on the forward strand.
AACGGCCACCAACCGCGATGATCAACTGCCCTCGGCGATGAGCCACGGGTAGGCGAAATCGGCGTAACGCTCGGCTGCCGCCGCTGCACCCGGCATGTTTGCCGATACGCCCGCTGCAAGGGCTTCAAGCACAGCCAGTATGGCGGCATCCGAGGTCGCTCCAATCGTCCGACCGGCGCGGATGTAAAGCGTCAGCGTCCCGAGACTTGCGATCGGCGATGCTTGCGTGTCGGTGATGGCGAGGATGGGAATATTGCGCTTTTTGACGGCGCGTGTCACCTCGACCGTATCACGGATATATCGCGGAAATGCCAGCGAGATGACAAGATCCCTTTCCCCGTAATGGGCAAGATGGCGCGACGCCGCCAGCTTGCCCGAGCCTGCTTCGATGACATGCTTGCCGGTCATCTCCAGTCGATGGGCGAAGATGTTGAAAAGTGCGGCTGCGTTGTCGAACGCCAGGAGCAGGATGCGATCGGCTTTCGATATCATTTCCACTGCCTGGCCAAGCCTGGACGAGTCCAAGGATTGCAGTGTCTCGCGAATGTTTTCGATATCCTCCTGTAAAGAGGCAGCAATGATATCGTGGACGGTCGACCCTTCGGAGATCTTTTGGCGCAGCCGCTCGACGGGAGCGAGCATCGCCTGAAAGCCCTGTACGACCTCCGAGCGAAACTGCGCATATCCTTCAAAACCGAGCTTGCGCGCAAACCGGTTTGCGGTTGCCACCGACACGCCGGACGCATGGACCGTGTCGTTGATGCTGAGTTGGATGATCATCATGGGATCTGCGAGCACGAAGTCCGCAAAGGTTCGAAGCGCCGAGGAGAGCTCCGGATAGATGGCTGCAATGCGATCGGCCACGACCGAACCGCCGGGGAGATAGCTGGCTGGTAGTTGGTTTTTTTGTAATTCCACGCATCACTCCCAAATCTGTATTGTAATTAAATTTTCATGTGCTACCAATTTCTGTAACAAAAAAAGCAGCACTCGGAAAGCGGGTCGCAGCAAGAGGGAACAGCCAAGGGCAGCCTTTTTTAGGGGACGCCCATGGTTTCGACACATGATTATTCGCGCCTCTCCCGGCGTGCAATTCTGAAAATGGGAGCAGTATCGGCCGCAGCAGGCGTTCTCGGTTTTCCTGGATCATCATCGGCCGCGACATCTTTGACAACGGCGTTTGGCTGGATTTCAAACGTCGAATATGCCGGGTTTTGGACGGCCCTGGAACAGGGCTACTTCGCCGCCGAAGGGATCGATGCGAAGTATCTTTCCGGTGGTCCGAGCGCACCCGATACGCTCGTCTCGCTTTCGGCGGGCGCGTCGCAGATCAGCACCGCCAACTGGTTGCCATTCCTGGACGCTGTCGACAAGGGCAACGACTTTGTCATCCTTGGTGCCAGCTGGAACAAAAGCCCGGCTGCGCTGATGTCGCTTGCCAAGCGTCCCGTGCGCGAGCCGAAAGATCTGGTTGGAGCGACCATTCTCGCTCAGAATGCCAGTGACAGCACGATCATCGACGCCATTCTCGGCAATGCCGGCTTGCCGCTTGATTACAAGATCGTGCCGACAGGCTTCTCGCCTGAGCCGCTGGTGGCTGGCGACGGCGACGTCTACCTCTGCTTTGCCACGAACCAGCCCATCACAATGGAAAAGATGGGCATGGTCGAGGGAAAGGACTTCTTCGTCACGCTCATGGACGATATGGGCTACAAGGTGAAGCAAGGTCTCCTCGTTGCACCGCGGTCCCTTGTCAAGTCGGACCGCAACGGCATGGTCGGGTATTTGCGCGCCCTGTCCAAGGGCTGGGATTACGCGTTGAACCATCCTGACTACGCACCAAAGATCGTCATCGAGAAATATGGTGCAGATCTTGGCCTCGATCCCGCCCAGCAGAAGCGTCAGATGGAATTGCAGATCCCGCTCATCGCCGCGGATCCCGGCATGAAGCTGCTTTCCTTCGATCCTGCAACTGTCTCCGGCTCGATGACCCAGGCCGCCAAAGCTGCGGGACGCAAGGTACCGCCACCTGACACGATCATCGACCTCAGCCTCTTGAACGAGATCTGAAGTCGACGGCGCCACAAGGCGCATCCGCGACCAGATCACCGTTGAATTCCAGTCATGGCAGGCGCCTGAGGGCGAAGGAGCAGACATGAACAGACGCAGTTTTCTCAAATCTGCAGCTATTGCCGTGGTGGCCGCCCCGTCCGTCGCAAAGCTCAGCTTCGCGCAGGATGCCGCCAAACTCAGGGTCCAGCTCGGCTGGATTGCCAACGTCGAATATGGCGCCCACTGGATCGCACTCGACAAAGGCCTCTTTACCGCAGCCGGGCTCGATGTGACTGTTACCCCCGGCGGACCGAATGCGCCCGATCCGCTCACGCTCGTGGCTGCCGGAAATACGGATGTCGGCTATACGAGCTGGCTGCCGTTTCTTGATGCCGTCAAGCTCGGCAATGACTACGTCCTGATCGGCGCGGCGATGCAGACCTCGCCGCTCGGCATCATCTCTCTGGCAAAGAAGCCTATCCTCGAAGCCAAGGATATCGTCGGCTCGAAAATTCTTGTGCAGGGGCCAGCTGAACAGACGGCCATCGAGGCGACCCTGGCACTCAACGGATTGCCGGCAAAGGACTGGACAATGGTGCCGGCCGGATTTTCGCCGGAGCCGCTGGTCGCCGGCGACGGAGATGGATACACCGCATTCGCCACCAATCAGACGATCACGCTGGAGGGAATGGGCCTCGTGCGCGACAAGGACTTCTTCTTCCGCAGTTTCGACGAGCTGGGCTTCCCGAGCTATGCCGGCCTTGCTTTCGTCAAGCGCGACTTCTTGACCGCAAATCGCGGGTCGCTTGTTAAATACGTGCAGTCGCTGATCCGTGCGCAACTCCTCAACGAAGCCGATCCCACGCTTGCACCCAAGCTCGTCATCGACAAGTACGGCGCCGACTACGGCCTGAACATCGATCAGCAGATGCGCCAAAACCAGCTGCAGATGCCATTCTTCAGGCCGGGTGCGGATCCGAATTACCATCTCTTCAAGCTCGACAAGGAGAAGATGGCCGGCTCGATGTACGCCGCAGCCAAGACAACCGGACGCACCGACCTGCCCGATATCGACAAGATCGTCGACGCCAGCATCGCCGAGGAGGCGTTCGCAGGACTGTAAGACCAACATTCTGGAATGTCCAAAATGCAGGAAGAAATGGGATCACAAGCGATCGATCTGTTGGTTAAGGGATGTGACGTGGTCACGCTCGATGCCAACGGTACCGTCATCACCGATGGAGCGATCGCGGTCGAGAAAGACCGCATCGTCTGGATGGGACCGGCCGCAGACTGCGGCAGCTTCACACCAAAATCTACGATCGACGGACGCGGCAGGATCGCCATTCCCGGTCTGATCGACGCGCATTTTCATACCGGCCAGCAGTTCCTGCGCGGAAAGCTTCAGGCGATCGCCCGCACGCGGCCGCTGAAGCTGCCGGTCTGGAAGAACTATCTTATTCCGTTCGAAAGCTGCCTCGAACCGGAGGACGTCTATCTCTCCGGTCTCGTGGCATACACGAACATGATCCAGGTGGGCACGACCTGTTTTGCAGAGGCCGGTGGTCCGCATCCCGACGAGATGGGTCGGGCGGCAACGGATGTCGGCATTCGCGGTTTCGTATCGCTGTCGACGATGGATCAGAGCGAAAACATTGGACCGGATGTTCCCGCAAACATGCTGATGACACATGAGCAGGCGGTGGAGCGCAATGTATCTCTGGTCAAGCGCTGGCAAGACAATGATCGCGTGAAGGCCTGGCTATCGCTGCGCCAGATCATCGTGTGCTCTCCGGGTCTGATCAAAGATATCTCCACGGCAGCCAGAGATCTTGATGTCAAGATCCACACGCACCTGTGCGAAGGCAGTTACGAGATCGATTATGCGTTTGAAAAATTCGGTAAGCGGCCGACGGAGTGGCTCGATGAGATGGGTGTGTTGTCCTATCACCTTCATTGCGCCCATTCGGTTCTGCTGAGCCCGAACGAGGTCGATCTTTACCAGAAGCACCGACTTTCGGCCTGCCATTGCGGTTTCGGCAATTATTCGATCGGCCATCCAAGGCTCGTTGAAATGTGGCGGCGCGGCATCGCCATCGGCCTTGGAACGGATGGGCCTGGAGCGGCCGGCACCCTCGATATCTTCCAGGTGGCCCACGTTGCGCGGGTGGGACAGCAGGCCGCAAACAGCGCGGTATTTCACCAGCGTGAGCCGATCTCGGCCGAAGAACTGTTGAAGGTCGCGACGATCGGCGGTGCTCGCGCGCTCGGCATCATCGATAAGGTCGGAACGCTGGAGGTCGGCAAGAAGGCCGATTTCCTTCTCTGCGACTCGAGCCGGATGGACCACCAGCCGATCTATGACGCCTTGTTCGTGGCCGCCAACCTTGTGGTTGGACGCGACGTGGAAACCGTCATCGTCGACGGCAATGTCGTGATGAAGAACCGGGAGATGCAGACCGTGGATACGGCTGCGATCAAGGCGAAGCTTTTCGAGCGATTGCCGGCGATCTCCGAGCGCTTTGAGCGGATGGTCGCATGATGCAGGAAAAGAGCGCCCTGATTTTGCCGACCGAACAGCCCGAGATAAGCCAGGAGCAACCAGCGATCCATGTCGATCGCGTCGGAAAAACGTTCACTCTCAATGACGGAACGGAGCTTTCGGCAATCGATGAGGTCGATCTCAAGATCGGCAAGGGCGAATTCGTCGCCCTGCTCGGCCCGTCCGGATGCGGAAAGAGCACAATCCTTCGCCTGGTCGCAGCACTCGAACAGGCAAGCAAGGGCCGCGTCAGCGTCGAAGGGCGCGAGCCTCGCGAGCTTTCCAAGGCGCACCGCCTCGGCGTCGCGTTTCAGGACCACGCGCTTTTGCCGTGGCTGACCATCGAGGACAATGTTGCCCTGCCCTTCAAGGTCTCGGGAAAACCAGTCGACCAAGCACGGATCGGTTATCTGCTCGACCTCGTGGGATTGCGCGGCTTTGAGACGGCGCGGCCGCGTCAGTTGTCGGGCGGTATGCGCCAGCGTGTTTCGATCGCCCGGGCGCTCGTCCTGCATCCTGACGTGCTGCTTCTCGATGAGCCCTTCGGCGCCCTCGACGCCGTCACCCGCCGCCACATGAATGTGGAACTGCAACGGATCTGGAGCGAGGAGCGTATTACGACGCTTCTGGTCACGCATGCGGTCGAGGAGGCGCTTTTTCTGGCCGATCGCGTCGTCGTCATGAGCGGACGTCCAGGCCGCGTGATCAAGTCGATCGACGTTCCCTTCGCCCGCCCGCGCCTGCCGGAGATGCAGCGCTTGGCGGAGTTCCATCATATCGCCGATGAACTCACCCTGGCACTCGAACCGGGAGGGCAACATTGATGGCTGGCTCGCATGAGAAAGCGCAAGAGATTGCATTCGGCGCCATTGGAATCGGGCTGTTTCTGGCCCTATGGGAAATCATCGGTGTTTACAGGCTCGCCGGCCTTACCTGGCCGCCGCTGACACAGGTGCTCGCTTTCCTGTTCGACCCGTCGCGGCAGGCGCTGTTTCTGCGTGCATCCGGAGCGACTTTCTCGATGGCCGCTTTAGGCTATCTCGCAGGCGGTATCGCCGGTATTGGGCTGGCCGCCCTTGTACACATGTTTCCGGTCGTGCGACCGGGCGTGGATAGGCTCTCGAGTGTCATTCACGCCATTCCTGCGATCGCCCTGGCGCCGATCTTCATCGTGTTGATCAATCGCGACTTCACGGGCATGGCGATTGCGGCACTCAACGTGTATTTCGTGCTTTATGTCGGCACGACATCGGGCCTGATGAATTCGACGCAGAACCATCGCGACCTCTTCACTGTCCTCGGCGCCTCGAAAGTCGCACGGTTTGGCCGACTCGATCTTCCGGCTGCCCTGCCCGCGATCGTCAGCGCCATGAAATATGCCGTTCCCGCCTCCCTCATCGGCGCCATCCTCGGTGAATGGTTCGGTTCGTCGCGCGGCCTGGGTTTGCTGATGGTCAGTGCCATGCAGAATTTCCAGATCCCGCTGTTGTGGAGTGCCGTTCTGATCGCCGCCGGCGCATCGCTTGCCGCCTTCGGCCTGATGACGCTCGTCGAACGACTTGTCTACGGGCGTTTTCAATGAGCGCGCTGCCCAGGAAACAAGCTCGAGGGCTGACGAGCGCAATGAAATTGACGCTCTCACGATACTGGGGTGTCGCGGCCGTGCTGCTTCTCTGGCAGGGCTGGGTCAGCCTTACCGGCGTCAATGCCATCGTCATGCCGCAGCCGGCCAATGTTATTGCCGATATCCTGAGCTCGCCGGGGGTCTATCTTCAAAATGGCGGTCAGACCCTGATGCTAGCGGCTCTCGGGCTGATCATCGGCATGGGGTTGGGTACGCTGATTGCGGTCATCGCTTGGACATCGCGTGTCATGAGCGGCATCCTAGTACCCCTGAGCCTGATCTTCTCATCGGTGCCCGTTGTCACGCTCATTCCGGTTCTCGCCCGCATCTTCGGCTACGACGTAAAGACCGTCCTTGCGATCGTCGTCATCATTTCCTTCTTTCCGGCCTTCGTATTCACGTCCGCTGGGCTCAAAGCGCTGCCGCCGGGTAGTGACGATCTGTTCAAGGTGCTTGGCGCACCGCCGCTTCGCCGTTTTATCCATCTGGTCGCGCCAGCAACGGTTCCGAGCTGGATGATTGCGTTGAGGCTCGCTGCACCTCCTGCGGTTCTGTCGGCGATGGTCGCCGAGTTCCTAATGGGCACGTCGGGGCTCGGCCATATGTTCCGCACGGCCGCAACCGACTTCCAGACCGAGCGCGCCTTCGGCACCAGTCTTGTCGCCACCGTCATCTCGGTGATCTGCTTTACTGGATCGACGGTCGCCGAGCGTCGTGTGAACGAGAAATGGAGATAACGATGCCCGACCAAATTCTGACGCCGGCTGAAGCAACGGTGCAGCAGGACAATGAACGCGTGCGTATAGTGCGCTGGCATTTTGCCCCTGGAACGGAAACAGGCTGGCATCGGCATGGCCATGATTACATTGTCGTGCCGTCGATCAGCGGCACGCTGACGATGATCAATCCGGATGGGTCGCTCCACGAAGCACAGATGATCGCCGGCGTTTCCTATTTCCGCCAAATCGGTGTCGAGCACAATGTGGTCAACCTCAGCGACACGCCGGTCGAGTTCGTCGAAATCGAACTCAAATGATGTCTCAATGAAGTGAAGGACAGCACATATGAAAGTCAGTCTACCCCCGGATCCGTGGCAGAAGGTTTCGACCTATCACGGCGTTCCGGCCGATGAGGTCATTTCCGGTCTCCAGAAGTGCCTCCGCAGAGGGCTCAAGGAGAAAGCCCTGCTGATAGCTTATGAAATGTATATCTCAAGCGCAGAGCTTGAAGAGATGCTGTGGTCGCGCCTCAGCGTGATCGCCGTGGAAGACGTCGGCGGTGGCAATATCATGCTGCCGGTGTTGATCGATACTCTTTATCGCACGCATTCGCGCTATCCCCGCCCGCTTGGCGACCGTTTCCTGTTTGCCGCTCACGCGCTGCGTTTGATCGCCGACAGCCCGAAGGATCGCACGTCTGACGACATGGTCAATTTCGCCAAGCTAGAACTCTCGGTGCGCGACAAGCCGCCGGAGGTCCCGGATTTTGCCATCGACATGCACACCCGTCGCGGCTGGGAAATGGGGCGCGGCTACGAGCATTTCATGACGGAAGCTTCGCGCGTCGAAAACGTGATCGCCGATCGCGACACATCGTATCGCGACCGCATCATGGCCGCGATCGAAGCGGGCGAACTCTCCTAGCCCGATTTTCGTGCTTACCCAGAATGAACAGGACACCGGCTCCATCGAAGCTGAGCCGGGCGCCACTCCAATCAGCCGCCCGAGCGCTTTCCAACGGAGGCAAGGCGCGGGTGGCGCTGACACATGTCATGTCCCAAGGAAAAAACATGAAAGTCTATCTTGCAGGTCCGGAAGTCTTTTTCGCCAACGGCGAGACGCTGATTCAGCGTAAGCGATCTCTTACGCTCCAGTACGGTTTCCATCCGAACATATGGATGGGTGATGCCGAAATTCCCGACGATAAGTTCGGCAGCGGCCTTTATATCAGCGCGGCAAACGAGGTGGTGATGCGCGACTCCGATTTCGTCATTGCCAATATCACACCGTTCAGAGGATTTGCCGCTGATGTTGGCACGTCTTTCGAGCTCGGCTTCATGTGCGCGCTCGATCGACCCGCTTTTGCCTATAGCAACGATCCGCGGCATTACGAGGAGCGCATCGTCGGGCACTTCGGCGGCACCTTGGCGGTCCGGGACGACGGCGTCTTTCGCGCGGATGACGGGCAGATGGTGGAATATCATGACATGGCCGACAACCTGATGCTCGATGGCGGCATTGCGGCGCGCGGCGGGATTGTGGCCCGCCCTAAGAGCGGCACGCTGCTGCCGGCCGACGACCTGTCGATGTTCGAGGAATGCCTCTCGGCGGCACGCCGCTTCTTCGACGGCAACTCGCAATGATGGACGCCACGGCCCTCGCCGCCGAAATCGCCGACGGAAAAATCTCCGCGCAGGAATGCACCGACAATGCCATCCTGGCGATCGAGGACCGCGATCGCGAGATGAATGCTGTGGTGGTTCACGCTTTTGACGCCGCCCGGCAGCAGGCAGCCGAGGCGGATCGAAAACGGGCCAGCGGAGAGCGGCTGCCGTTGCTCGGCGTTCCCATCACCATCAAAGAATCCTTCGACGTTGCGGGCTTGCCGACAAGTTGGGGTCTGGAGGTGTTTCGCGACGCGATTGCCTCCGAGGATGCTGTCTCGGTCGCAAGGCTGAGGAAGGCCGGCGCCGTCATTCTCGGAAAAACCAATGTGTCCGAGGGTCTCGACGGCTGGAATGCCAGCAATCCAGTCTACGGCCGGACGAACCATCCGATGAATGCAAACTGGACGCCCGGAGGGTCGTCAGCCGGCGCAGCCGCGGCTGTCGCGGCGGGCCTGTCGGCGCTCGACATCGGCTCGGATCTCGGCGGGTCGATCCGGCTCCCTGCGCATTTCTGCGGCATCTATGGACACAATGCGTCCGCGGGGCTGATACCGCTGCGCGGTCACGTGCTGAACGGTCGCAAGGCGCGGCTCGATATGTCCGCTCCCGGCCCGATGGCCCGCAGCGCCCGGGATGTGGCGCTCGGCTTGGCAATCATGGCCGGTCCCGATGACGACGAAGCGACCAGCTTCAAGCTTGAGCTGCCACCCCCACGTCACCAGTCCATCAGGATTTTCGCGTTCTCGTATTGGATCGCCATCCTTCGATCACCACCGATCACGCCATACGCGGAGCCATTGCGTCCTTTGCCTCCGACCTTGCGTCGCTCGGAGCCGACGTTCGTCCAGCACGGGGGATCGTGCCCGACCTCGCCTTCGTACTCGCCATCTACATGCGCCTGCTTGGTGGTGCGCTCGGCCTCGGCCAGAGCGTTGAAGCAAGACGCCGCCTTCAGGCGCAGGTCAACGCGCTTGCGGTCGATGATAGGTCCATATCCGCCGCCCGGCTGCGCGCAAGCGTGATATCGCATGCCGACTGGCTCACTGCCAACGAGGAACGCATCAAGCTTCGCTGGCACTGGCGAGACATTTTCCGCCATGTCGACGTCGTCATATGCCCGCCAGCCCCGGTGGCCGCGCTATCGCACGCCGAGGCGGCTTCCGAAGAGATCAGGATCGACGGGATCAGGACCCATCGCGGCGATCAGGTCGCGTGGGCATCCGTCGCTACAGCTGCCGGGTTGCCGGCAACGGTCATGCCCTACGCCCGGACAAACGATGGGCGGCCGCTCGGTATCCAGATCATCGGCCCTTATCTGGAAGATTATACGCCGATCAAGCTCGCAGAGCTTTTTGCTGCTTCAGGAACACCATGAACAGGCATGGCAATTCAGAGAAATGTTGACACCGTGACGGTTTAATTCAAAACCTCGACCTGAACGGAGAGATTTCAATGGCTCGCCATCGGTCGGAAGAAAATCGCACCTCGCACTATCCCGATGGCACGGCCATCCAGGGTGACAAGCGCAACGCACAAGACATCATCGGTTTGATTGTCGACCAGCAGTCGCAGTTTTCCAAAACTAACCGGCGGATTGCTCACGCCATTTTGAGCGAACCACACAGCTTTGTGGAAAAACCGATAGAAGAAATTACAACGTGGCTTGGAGTATCGGCGCCCACCGTGACGCGGTTTTCCCGAATGCTGGGATGTGACGGCCTCAAGGATCTCAAACTCAAAATCATGGGATCTGTCCGCATAGGAATCCGGTATCTTGAACCGCAGACGCCGCCCGGGTCCATTGCAGAAGTGGCCGAGCGGGTCAGCAAACGAGCGCAGAAGACGATCGCGGACATTCACCACAATGTGGATCTGGAGCGCGCTCAGGCTGTGGTCGACAGGATCACCGCATGTCATACGCTCTATGCGTTCGGCAGTGGTGGGGTTTCCTCCTGGCTTATCGAGGAGATCCAGAATCGCTTCTTCCGCCTGGGCATACGCGTCATCCCCTGCAGCGATCACCAGATGCAGTTCATGTTGGCAACATCGGTCGAACGCACGGACGTGGTCATATGCTGCTCGCTCACGGGGACCAATATCGAGCTCGAAAAGGCAATCTCCGTTGCCCGGGAATATGGCGCGACGACAATCGCGTTGACGCCGAGCGGGACACCCCTTGCAGCGGCCGTCGATGAACTCTTGCCGGTCGACAGTCCTCCAGACGAGGACATTCTGAGCCCCGCCTCGATCCGCTATGCCTACATGATCGCGATAGACATCATCTCCTACGGGGTGGCCATCGCCCGCAAAGATGCCGGACGGGAAAAACTTCGCCGCCTCAAGCAGCAACTGGCCACCGCGCGCGACGTGGCCCAGACCCAACCTTTATGCGACTGATGTGGAAGAATGACTATTTTTTGTTTTTTCGATCAAAAAATAGCTTAAAAAATAATCAAGCTAATATAAACATCAAAAAATGATCCGGAAATGAAAATTTCGTTGGACAGCCGAGAAATATCGCGCATATTTATCCCACAGCAAGAGCTTAACCGGCCCGACGCATAGTCCTCCAGGCCGGAGATACCGAAAGTTATCTTCCGGCGCAGCCGGTTGGCCGAAATCAAAAAGCTATCACAATGGGGAACTGGCATGATTTCTTCGCTGGAACGATACCTGCTGTCCAGAAGACAGATATTAAAGGGCGCCGCCGGATTATCGGCCGCGGCAATGATGGGATCGCGGGCTTTCGCGGCACCTTCGACACCGATCAGCTTCGTCGGCTGGCAATACCAACCGCAGATCGTCGAAGAGAACGTCAAGACGTTCATGAAGCTCTACGACGAAAACGTGAATTATGAGCTGGTGTCGGGCGACTATCACCCGCTGGCCGAAACCAAGCTGACCGGCGGCCAGCGTATCGATATGCTCTATTCGGAGGAAAACTACATCGCCCGCTGGCACGCGGCCGGGTGGATCCGCGATATCGAGAGCATGAAAGGCGTTGCCGACATCAAGGCCGGCATGTTCCCGGTCAGCGTCGAGTCGCTGTCACTGCCGAATGGCGGTCCGCTGTGCGGCCTGCCCTATTATGCTGGCTACAATACCTTTCTCTACAACGAGGAACACCTTGCAAAGGCCGGAGTACAGGCGCCTGAAACCTGGGATGCCGTTCTGGATGTCTGTCGCAAGCTGAAGAAGGACGGCATTTCTGATGCGCCCTTCCATGCGATGTGGCAGCAGCAGTGGCCGAACATGTCCTGGTACATGTTCGCTGCATGGTATTCGGAAGGCGCGAAAGTCTTCGACGGCGACGGGAATTTCGTCGATGAGCCGGCGCTGCGCAAGATCCTCGAAATCAACCAGACCTTCTACAAGGAGAAGTTGGTCGTCGAGGACATCATGACCCTGCCTGGCGAGGGCGTGCCCAGTTATGCCTCCGGTCGCCATACTTTCATGGTGGTGCATGACTACAATCACAAGGTCGCCAACGATCCCGCCGTTTCCAAGATCGCAGGCAAGGTGCGCAACGCGATCATGCCCGGCGCGACGCGCTCGACCATGGCCTGGACGGCCGCCTATCTCATGGGCGCCCAGCCCGTCGACGAGGAGCGCGTGTGGAACCTCCTGCAGTTCTTCGGGGGCAAGGCCAGCGACGGTCAGTATCACGTGATCAAGCGCTGGGCACTCGAGTTCGGCCTCGGCTCGGGCTACAAGGAGGTCATGCAGGATCCGGAGATCGTCGCCAGCTTTTCGAAATGGCGCGACCTCGACATCTCTGCCAAGCAGCTCGGCATGGCGACGTCACGCGCGATCGGCAAGGCCATCTGGTTCCCGGAATGGGATATGTTCATGATGCAGCAGGTGCAGGAATATATCCGTTCAGGCAGCTCGACCGATGCGCTGGTGGCTTCCCTTGCAGCCAAAGCTTCCGAACTGAAGACCCAGTACCAGTAGGACATGCGGGGACAGCCGGCCGTTTGCACCGGCTGTCCCGTCTATATCAACCTCCAACGACATCACCAAATGCGGCATTGCCTGCAGCTTGGGAAAGATGATGTGCGAGGACGCCATGACAATGACCCTGCAGTCGCAGAGAACCGAGCCCCTGGCGCGCGAACGCAGCCGCAAGGTTCGCCTGCCGGCTTTCGCCTATGTTTCGGTCACCCCGACACTCATCCTGATGATCCTGATTGTCGGCGTGCCACTCCTCTATAGTCTCTACCTCTCCTTCAACAGCACCAATCCGATCACCAAGCGCTGGATCTTTGTCGGCTTCGGCAATTACACGAAGGTCTTCCAGAATCAGGATTTCTGGTATGCGCTTGCGCGCACGCTCTATTTCTCCGCTATTGCTGTCATCGGCACCACCGTTTTCGGCACGCTGATCGCGCTCGTCCTCAACCAGCGATTTGCCGGCCGCGGCTTCCTGCGCAGCGTCGTCCTCATTCCCTGGGCCATGGCGCCCGTGTCGATCGGCGTTCTCTGGTCCTTCATCTATGCCGGTAATTTCGGGCTGCTGAACGGCTTCCTCAACGATATCGGTCTGGGCTTATGGGCACAGGCATGGTTCGGGGACGGGTTCCGTGCGCTTAACCTCGTTGCATTGACGCAGGTCTGGAACCAGGCGCCGTTGACGACGCTGATGCTGCTTTCCGCCCTGCAATCCATGCCGGGTAACCTGCATCGCGCCGCCATCCTGGACGGTGCAGGATCCGTGAAACGCTTCTTCTCGATTACCTTGCCGTGGTTGAAGCCGACGCTGCTTTTCTCGACGATCATCGCGACTATCAACGCGTTCATGGCCTTCGACATCATCTGGATCATGACACGCGGCGGCCCGGGTTCGGCGACCACGACATTGTCCTGGCTCGGCTACATGCAGTCGTTCCAGTTCCTGAAATTCGGCGAAGGCGCAGCACTTCTTTATGTGCTGACGTTTTTGAGCCTGGCATTCGCCATTGTCTATTTCGTCTTTCTCAGCCCTCGGAAGGCGAAGGCCACGCTGTCTGCAGCAGCATCCATCGTGCCGGAAACGGCAACCCGGCCGCGCCCCGCCATGGTCGTCCTTCCCGAATGGAAGCCCAGAAGACTGATGGGACCGATTGCCGCCCGAAACACCACCAAGGTTCTGTTTGCAATTGCCGTCGCTGCAATCTTTGTCTGGTCTTTCCTTCCCGTTGCTGCGCTGATCTTCATCAGCCTTTCGCCAGCTACCGACCTGATCCGCACGCCGCCGTCCATCCTGCCCTCGACGCTCACCTTCGATAACTACCGCGCGGTGCTGATGGCGGAAGGGACCACCAGCGTCCAGGCAGCACGCGTGCCGCTGTCGGTGCTCAACAGTTTCGGCATCGGCATCGTCGTATCGGTCGTCAACGTGGCGCTCGGCACCCTGGCTGGTTACGGTTTCGCGCGTTACGCCAGCCGTCGGTTTTTTGCGGTCAGCCTCTGGGCGCTGCTTCTGACACGAATGGTGCCCGCCCTGACGCTGGTTCTGCCGTTCTTCGTGATGTTCCGCACCCTCGGTCTCATCGACACGCATCTCGGTCTCGTCATCGCCTATTCGACGATCCTCATGCCGCTTGCGGCCTGGATGATGAAGACCAGCTTCGAAACCGTCCCCGTCAGCCTGGAGCGCGCAGCACAAATCGATGGCTGCAGCCAGTGGACGATGTTCCGCAAGGTCCTGGTGCCGGTCGTCCGGCCGGGCATCATCGCCGCGCTGATCTTCTGTTTCCTGGTGTCCTGGAACGAGTTCCTCTTTGCCATGATCCTGACGTCGACACCGAAGACGCAGACGATCCCCGTGGTGATCGCGGGCTTTCTCAACCAGGCCAGGTTCTACGAGTACGGGCCGCTGTTTGCCGCCAGCGTGCTTGCCATCCTGCCACCTGTCGCCGTCGCCTTCTTCTTCCAACGTTACCTCGTCCAGGGTGCGCTGTCCGGCGCAGTCAAGGGCTGAAAGGAGCTTCAACCATGGCATCGATCAAAATCGCAGGCCTCAACAAGCGGTTCGGGGACACCCCGGTCCTCAAGGGACTTGATCTTTCGATCAATGATGGTGAGTTCATTTCCTTCCTCGGCCCGTCGGGCTGCGGGAAATCGACGCTGCTGTTCTGTATCGCCGGGCTCGAACAGATCGACGAAGGATCGATCCGCTTCGACAGCAAGGAGATTTCCGATCTCGGCCCGCGCGAGCGAAATATCGCGCTGGTGTTTCAGGATTATGCCCTCTACCCGCACATGACGGTGCGCGACAACATCGCCTTTCCGCTGCGCCAGCAGAAGCTCGACGATACGACGATCGGCAAGCAGGTGGCGTGGGCGGCCGATGTTCTCGGCATCGAACCCCTGCTCGACCGGCTGCCCGCGGCCCTTTCCGGCGGTCAGCGCCAGCGTGTCGCCGTCGGCCGTGCCATCGTCAGAAACCCCTCGGCACTTTTGATGGACGAGCCGCTTTCCAATCTCGATGCGTCGCTGCGCGTGCGCATGCGAACGGAGATCCGCCGGCTCCAGAAGCAACTCGCCATCACGGTCATCTTCGTGACCCACGACCAGGAAGAGGCCATGGTGCTGTCGGACCGGATCGCCGTCATGAAGGATGGCATCGTCCAGCAATTCGCGCCGCCGATGGAGGTCTACGCAAAGCCCGCCAACCAGTTCGTCGCCGGCTTCATCGGCAGTCCGCAGATGAATTTCCTGCCCGCCGAACTTTGCGGCGGCAGTACCGGCCAGATTCTCGGCGTGCGACCCCATGATCTGAAACCGGCCGGCTGGACCAATGGCGGACTCTCGCTGACCGGCGAGCTGCTGCTCATCGAACCCGCCGGTCCCTTCCAGTTCCTCGACGTCTCGGTCGCCGGCCATGTCGTCCGGGCGACGTGCACCGACCCGTCCGGCCTGTCGCCGGGCGAAAGCATCACCCTCCACGCGAGCGCCGACGCCGTCCGTTACTTCGCGGCCGAGGGAGGCACCCGCATCAATCAGCATTACATGGAAACCGAAAGCCGAATTCATGCCCTATGATCTCGTTTTGAAAAGCGGCCGCGTCATCGACCCCTCCCAGGGGATCGACCGCATCACCGATGTTGCCTTCGCCGGCGGCAAAGTTGCCGCCCTCGGTGACGGCCTTGCCGGTGCCGAGGAACGCGACGTCGCCGGCCTGATCGTGACACCCGGCCTGATCGACCTGCATACCCATGTCTATTGGGGCGGCACGTCGCTCGGCGTCGATCCGGACGCTTTCGCACGCAAGAGCGCGGTATCGACCTGCGTCGACACCGGCAGCGCCGGACCTGGCAATTTTCCGGGATTTCGCAAGCACGTGATCGAACAGAGCACCGTCCGCATTCTCGTCTACCTGCACGTTTCCTTTGCCGGCATCTATGGCTTCGCGAAGAACATCATGATTGGCGAAAGCCATGACATTCGGCTCTTGGCCGGACGGGAGGCGGTGGAGGTCATCAATGCCAATCGCGACGTCATCATCGGCGTCAAGGTGCGCATCGGCCGTCATGCCTCCGGTCCTTCCGGGATCCAACCGCTCGATGTGGCCCTGCAGGTTGCCGACGAGACCGGCCTGCCGCTGATGGCGCATATCGACGAGCCGCCCCCCTCCTATGAGGCCGTGGTCTCCCGCCTTCGCAGCGGCGACGTTCTGACCCATTGCTTCCGCCCATTCCCGAATGCACCCATCGACGGCAAGGGAAAGGTCAAACCTGAAGTGCTTGCGGCAAGGGAGCGGGGTGTCCTGTTCGACATCGGTCACGGCATGGGGTCCTTCTCCTGGAAGACCGCGCGCGCGATGATGGCGGAGGGCTTCCTGCCCGATACCATTTCCTCGGACGTTCATACGCTCTGCATCGACGGCCCGGCCTATGATCAAGTCACCACGCTTTCGAAATTCCTGGCGCTCGGCATGTCGATGAACGAGGTCATCGCGGCGTCGACCGTCAACGCGGCCAAGGCGTTGCAACGGCCCGAGCTCGGAACCTTCAAGATCGGCGCCGCCGGTGATGCGAGCGTTCTCGAACTGCGCCAGGGCAGCTTCCCGTTGGAGGACTCGCGCGGCGAGATCGTCGCCGCGTCCGAGCGCCTGTTTGCCGCAGGCCTCGTCATCGCGGGCCAGGACATCGGCACCGATCGCCAGACATTCGCAGCAGCAGCCGAATAAGAGGAGATCTTCAGATGGATGGTGGTTACCCGACAAACAACACGCCGGCCAATTTTATCGGCGGCAAGTGGCAGACGGAGCCGGAAACGATGCCGGCCGTCAATCCGGCAACAGGCGAGACCATTGCCCAGCTGCCGAAGTCGTGCCGCGAAACGGCGGCAAGGGCTGTCGCGGCCGCAAAGACCGCCGCCGCGTCATGGGCCGATACGCCTGTCTTCAAGCGAGCCGAAATCTGCGTTGCGATTGCCTCGGCAATTGATGCGTCGCGTGAAAAGATTGCACGTATCCTCTCCCTCGAGCAGGGCAAGGTTCTTGCCGAGGCCATGGGAGAAGTGGGCAAGGCCGCAGACGGCTTCCGGCTGGCGTCCGAACTCATCAAGCAGTTCGGCGGCCAGACCCTTCCGGCCGAGGATCCGACAAAGCTCGTGATGACGATCCGCCAGCCGCGCGGCGTCTATGGCGTCATCACGCCGTGGAATTTCCCCGTCAACATCCCCGTCGAATATCTGGCGCCGGGCATTGCGACCGGCAACACGATCGTATGGGTGCCGGCGCCTTCGACCTCGCTTGTCGCCTGCGCGCTGATGGAAACCATAGACAGCGCGGGGCTGCCGGCCGGCGTCATCAACCTGGTCATCGGCGAAGGGGCAACGGCGGGCGACGCTGTCGTGGTCCATCCCGACGTCGCAGCGATCGGCTTTACCGGGAGTGCGGCGACAGGCAGGAAAATCGCCGAGCGCGGCGCAGGCAAGCCGCTGCTTCTGGAACTCGGCGGCAACGGCCCCGTCATCGTTTTCGAGGACGCCGACCTGGATGCGGCTGCGGCCGCCGCCGCCGGAGGCGCCTTCTTCAATGCCGGGCAGGTTTGCGCCGCGACGGGCCGTGTTCTCGCGCATCATTCGATCGCCGGCAGCCTGTGCGAAAAACTGGTGGCGCATGCGGCAAAACATGTGCTCGGCGACCCCTTCCACCAGGGAACGACCATGGGACCGCTCAACAATCCGAAGGTCGCAGCCAAGGTCAAGGAGCACGTCGATGACGCGGTGGCCCAAGGCGCAAGGGTGCTCTATGGCGGTAAGCCGCGTCCCGATCTCGGCAGCGGATTGTTCTTCGAGCCGACGATCATCGCAGACGTCACGCGGGAGATGAAAATCAATCGCGAGGAAACCTTCGGTCCCGTCGTCCCCGTTCTTGCCTTTAAAGATGAAGCCGAAGCGCTCGATCTGGCGCTCGACAGCGAATACGGCCTGTCGGTCGGTGTCTTCACGGCGGATGTGACGCGGGGTGTTTCGATCGCCAAGGCGATCCCCGCCGGTATCGTCAACGTCAATGCCGGCAGCACCTGGTGGGAGATCCACCTGCCCTTCGGCGGCGGTACGGGCACCAAGAGCGGCATCGGCCGCCTCGGCGGCATGCACACGATGGAAGCCATGACCGAGCTGAAGATGATTACGGTCACGATGGAGCGGAAGGCGGGCAGAGCATGAGTGCACATTCCCCTGCTGACACCGAGGGAAGGAATTCCAGCCTTTCCCCAGCCGAGAGAACGCGGATGATCCGCGCCCTCGTCGACGAGCTGATCCCCGGCGCCGACGGCTGGCCGTCGGCCTCCGACGCCGGCGTTCACGGCATCGTGGCGCTGCGTCTCTTCGCGGACTGGAGCGAAGCTGAGACCACCGCTCTGGCCGACCTGCTCGGCTGGCAAAGCGGCGGGCTTTCAAGTGCCGATGCCGAGACACGCATTGGATCGGTCAAGGCCTTCGAGACTGCCGATCGCGATCTCTTCGACAGGATCTATACGGCGGCAACGCTTGCCTATTACGAGACGCCCTTTGTCATCGAAGCCATTCGACATACCGGGCGTCCCTATTCGCACCGTCCCCATGTGACGGGATATCCCATGAGGCCCTTTGATTTTGCGCGGGACATGCCGGGGCATCAGCGCGGCCATTACCTGAACACCAACGAGGTCGGACCGGTCGATACATCGGCACTCGACCTCGACACCGCAAAGACGGATCAGTGGGGATTGGAAAGATGACGACGGAACGCACCTGTGATGTTTTGATCGTGGGCGCCGGCGCGACCGGATCGCTGGCGGCGCTTGTGCTTTCGCAAGCGGGCCTCGATGTCGTCTGCCTTGAACAAGGTTCCTGGGTGGAAGCCCAGGATCATCCGCATCTCCATGCCGACTGGTCGTGGCAGCGCCGCACCAACTGGAGCCCCGACGTCAACAAGCGCAGCCATCCTGACGATTTTCCCGTCAATTCCGACTCTTCCCAGATCCTGATGTGGAACGCCGTCGGCGGATCGACCAATGTCTACGGTGCGATCTGGCCGCGCTATCGTCCCTCCGATTTCCGCAAGGGCACGGAGCATGGCCTGCAGCCGGACTGGCCGATCACCTATGAGGATATCGCTCCCTTCTACGAAGAGGCCGACAAGCTCGTCGGCGTATCCGGACTGGCCGGCGATCCGGCCATGCCGCCGCGCGAGCGCTGTCCGACCCGGCCGATGCCCGTTTCCAAGGTGGCGAGGCGCCTTGCCTCCGGCTTCGACGCGCTCGACTGGCACTGGTGGCCGGCCGAGGCCGGCGCGATCTCGGAGGATTACGACGGTCGGCCCGCATGCAACAATTGCGGCATCTGCAATGGCTGCCCGCGCGGATCGATGAGCAAATATTCGATGTCCATCTGGCCGAAGGCGCTCGATGCCGGCTGCGAACTGCGCATCAACGCCCGCGTGCTGAAGATCGAAAAGGGACCGGACGGCCGCGCGACCGGCGCCCTCTACATCGACCGTAACACAGGGCGGACCCAGTTCCAGAAAGCCAAGCTGGTCATCGTCGCCGCAAACGGCATCGGAACACCGAGGCTTCTGCTGGCCTCCGACAATCTTGCCAACAGCAACGACCAGGTCGGCCGTTATCTCCTGCATCACACGCTCGTCGCCTGCGAGATGTGGGTCGACGAGCCGGTTGACGGCCATACCGGTTACGTCGCCTCGCTGCTGTCGCGGCAATTTGCCGAAACGGACGTGTCGCGCGGCTTCGTCAACGGCTTCAATTTCAACTGCATTACCTCTTCGCCGTCGGCCGGAGAGCTCGCAGCCGGCTGGTTTACCTCGGCGCGTGCGCCGTGGGGCCGTGACCACCACGCGTGGTTCGAGCGTCATTTCGGCCATTCCATCGGCGTCTTCGGCATTGGCGACGATCTACCGAACCCGGAAAACCGCGTGACGCTCGATCCGGTGCTGAAGGATTCCGATGGCGTGCCTGCGGCAAAGACCCACTACGCACCCGGCGAAAACGACAAGCGAATGATGAACTACATGCTGGATCGCCTGGAAGAACTGGCCAAGGCCTGCGGCGCCTTCGACTACCGGCTGCATGATTATCGCGACAAGCAGGGCGTTTACCGCACACCCGCCTGGCACATGATCGGCACCTGCCGCATGGGCAGCGATCCCGCGACATCGGTCGTCAACCAGTGGAATCAGACCTGGGAGGTTCCCAACCTCTTCATCGTCGACGGCAGCGTGCTTGCCACCGGCGGCGTCGTCAATCCGACGCCGACCATCTCGGCGCTCGCCTTGCGCGCGGCCGCCTATATCCGCGACAATTTCGAGACGCTGTCGCGGGAAACACGCGCGTCGATGGCTGCCTGATACGACACGAGCGATGCGAGGCGCGGTCGCGCCACGCATCGTCTCCAACACCCGGGCAAGGGCCGTCGCCCCTCCAACCCACCATGACCATGATCGGCATCATCGCGATCAGAGGAAGACACAATGCTTCAACGCCCTCCTGCCGAGCCCGGAATGAGCGAGGCGGACATCGATACACCTGCCCTCATCATCGATCTCGACGCCATGGAAAGCAATCTCGACCGCATGGCCGCTTTCTGCCGCACATCCGGCGTTCGGTTGCGAGCCCATGCAAAGACCCACAAATCACCCGTGATCGCCCATTGGCAGATCGCGCACGGGGCCGTTGGCCAATGTGTGCAGAAGACGGCGGAAGCCGAGGTGCTCGCCTGGGGCGGCGTCGGCGACATTCTCGTTTCGAACGAGGTCGTTTCCACCCGCAAGCTCGCAAGGCTCGCCGCCCTTTCGAAAATGTCGAAGATCGCGGTCTGCGCCGACAATGCGGCAGTGATCGATCAGATCGAGGCCCTGGCGGAATCCCGCGCCATCAGAATGACCGTTCTGGTCGAGATCGATGTCAGCGGCGGACGCTGCGGCGTGGGGGCCGGCGAGCCTGCGGCAGTGCTGGCGACGCGCATCGCCAGGAGCCGCCATCTCACGTTTGGCGGCCTGCAAGCCTACCAAGGCGGCGCCCAGCATCTGCGCACCGAGGAAGAGCGGAGCGAGGCAATCGGCCGGGCTGTGGCGAAAACGGCGGATACGATTGCCGCCATCCGGAGGCAGAACCTCGAATGTGCCATCGTCGGCGGCGCAGGCACGGGAACATTTTCTCATGAGGCGGCAAGCGGTGTGTACACCGAGCTGCAAGCCGGCTCCTATCTGTTCATGGATGCCGACTATGCGCGAAACCGGCCCGCGCCGCCATTTCAGCAGTCGCTTTTCGTCCTGAGCACAGTCATGAGCGCGGCCCGAGACGGCATCGCGGTGCTGGATTGCGGCCATAAGGGCGTGGCCGTCGACAGTGGGCTGCCGCTTGTTCATGCGCGTCAGGATATCGAATTCACCAGCGCCTCCGACGAGCATGGGGCGCTCGTCGTTCGCTCAGGCCCGGGCAGTCTTGCCATTGGCGAAACGCTGCGTCTCGTTCCCGGCCACTGCGACCCGACGGTTGACCGCTACGACTGGTATGTCGGCGTGCGCGGCGGGCATGTCGAAACCGTCTTTCCCGTGGCTGCACGCGGCATGATGCAGTGAGCCTCTCCGTTCGTCCAGGGATCAGAACCATGCCTCAGCAACTGACGCTGCACTGCATCGCCTGCGATCATTCTTTACCGGCAACGCTCATTTATCGCTGCCCGGACTGCGACGGCATCCTCGAGGTGGTACGCCCCAAACCGGAGGGGCGCGACTGGCGCCGTGCCGATTTCGTCAGCGACGCCGTCACGCTTGGCGAAGGCTCGACACCGCTGCGCGAATTGCGGCCCGATCTCCTCCATGCTGATTTCCGCGGGAGCCTCTTCATCAAGGACGAAACCCGCAATCCTTCCGGCTCCTTCAAGGACAGGCTGGTCGCCGCGGCGATGAGCCGCGCGCTCGAGTTCGGCGCAACCGGGGTCGTCAGCGCATCAAGCGGCAATGCCGGGGCCGCCGCCGCCTGCTATGCCGCCAATGCCGGCATTCCGGCCATCGTCGTTTGCCCGGAAGCGACGCCGGCGGGCAAGCTTGCCCAGATTGTCGCCTACGGTGCCCAACTCGAGCGGGTGCCGGGGCACTACGGAAATTCCTTCCAGCATGCGATGAAGCTCTGCGCCGAAACCGGCTATGCAAACCTGACCACCACCTATCTCAATCCCTACGGCGTCGACGCCCTGCGGCTGGTCGGACAGGAACTGTATCGGCAGAGGGGAGGCATGATCCCTGACTGGATCGTTGTTCCCACCAGCTCCGGGCCGTTGGTCAAGGGTGTCTTTCAGGGCTTCATGGACACTGCAGGCAGGACACCGCGCCTGGCTGCTGCACAGGCCGAAGGCTGCGCGCCAATTGTGCGGGCCTTTGCGGCGGACCAGACGGAGGTCCATAGTTGGGACAACCCGAAAACGATCGCTTCAGGCATTTCCGATCCGCTGCTCGCCTATGCTGAAGAAGGCAGTCTGACGCTCTCGCTGATCAGGCAAAGCCAAGGCGCTGCCTGTGCGGTCACGGATGCAGCCATTCTTGAGGCTATGGCCGATCTCGCCCGGAAGGCCGGACTTTTCTGCGAGCCGACGGGCGCGACATCGCTTGCAGCATCGCGCAATCTGTTCATGAAGGGCGAAATCGGACCAAATGATACCATCGTCTGTATGGTGACCGGGCACGGCTTCAAAGATTTTGCTGCCTGGAGGTGATTTGGGACATACTGACTTGATCACAGCGCCATTTCGGTGCCAGCGTTCTTCAGAAAAAAGGCTTCTTGTCCGCGGTATCCGTGGGCAGCATAACTCGATTTCGCCAGATGCTTTTGATTGGTCGCCTTGAAGGGATCCTGACCGCCGACCCCGCTATTACACGATCTTGCAGTCGAACCAATTCGAACCGCCGCTTTCGTGTAAGCGGCGTGCCAGGCGAATCCCGCTCCCCTCAGAATTCCACTTCCAGCTCGACGATTTCGTCCGGCTCGGTGATCGCGCCGGCTGTCCATTCGATCATGAGCGGCCAGGACAAGACGGTGTCGGCGTAAGCTGCCAGTTGCGGTTCGAGTTCCACGGCATAGGTGCGGAAACGCGTGCAGACGGGCGCGTACATGGCGTCGGCAACGGTCGGAGCACCACCGAAGAGCCAGGGGCCGCCGCTGGCATCCAGGCATTCGGTCCAGATCGTCTTGACGCGCTCGACATCCGGCCGCGCGCCCGAGAAGATCTTGAAGCTCTCGTGCCTTGACTTCAAGTTCATCGGCAGTGCCGAACGCAGATTGTGGAAGCCCGAATGCATCTCGCCGGAGACGGATCGGCAGCGGGCGCGTATTGCCTGCGCGGCGGGCCAGAGGCCGGCCTTGGGAGCGATCTCGTGCAGATATTCGGCAATCGCCAGCGTATCCCACACAGTGACATCGTCGTGGGTCAGTCTTGGGACGAGCACCGAAGGCGAAAGCAACAGAAGCTCCTGGCGGGCATTGTCATCCAGTTCGACGAGCACTTCGGTGAAATCTAGCCCCGCCATCCGGCACAGTAGCCAGCCGCGCAGCGACCACGAGGAATAGTTCTTCGAGGAAATCGTCAGTGTCGCTTGCGTCATTCTACCCACATCCTTCGAACAACATTGCTTTCGCGGACAATCTTCTCGCATCGCAAGAAATATTGCACTAGCATTTTTGCATCGCGAAATTCAGTTGCGATACAGGAGATGCGTCATGCTCTACCAAGCCTATCAGTTCCAGGAAGACCTCTTCGCCCCGATGCGCGACTGGGCGCGACGCCTCGAGATGTTTTCCTCTAGCTTCTGGAGCGGCGACCTGAGCCGCTACTTCGAGGCGGCGATGGAGATGATCTCCCGGTTCCAGCTAACCCACGAACGTCCGGATTTCGCCATAACATCGGTGACGATCGGCAATCGCGATGTGCCGATAACCCTGGAGACAGCCCTCGATCTGCCTTTCGGCAAGCTGCTGCATTTTTCCGCGGACGTCGATACGAGACGGCCACGGGTGCTCGTCATCGCCCCGCTCTCCGGCCATTTCTCGACACTTCTGAGGGGTACGGTGCAGACGCTGCTGCGCGACCACGACATCTATATCACCGACTGGGCCAACGCCCGCGACGTTCCGCTTTTCGCCGGACGCTTCGGCATGGACGATTACGTGGACTATATCATCCGCTTCCTGGAGGAGATCGGCCCCGGCGGACATATCCTTGCCGTCTGCCAGCCCTGCGTTCAGGCGCTCGTGGCGGTTGCCGTGATGTCGGAAGCTAGGCATCCCGCCACGCCAAGAACAATGACGCTGATGGCCGGTCCGGTGGACCCGCGCGAGAGCCCCACGAAGGTCAACGAACTCGCCGTCTCGAAATCGCTCGCATGGTTCGAGAATTCGCTGATCAGCTGCGTTCCGTTGCGCTTTGCCGGCGGCGGGCGGCGGGTCTATCCGGGCGTCGTCCAGCTCAGCGCCTTCATGAGCATGAACATGGAGCGCCACCAGACCGCCCATCACAAGCTCTTCGAGCACCTGGCAAAGGGCGAGACGGCCGAAGCCGGGAAGATTAAGACCTTTTACAACGAATATTTCGCAGTGCTCGACCTGACGGAAGAATTCTATCTCGAGACGATCGACCGCGTCTTCCAGAAGGCCGAACTGGCGATGGGCGAGTATACCCATCGCGGGCGCAAGGTCGATCCGGGCCTGATACGCAACACGGCACTGCTGACGGTCGAGGGCGGGCGCGACGACATCTGCGCCCTGGGCCAGACTTCGGCCGCCCACGACCTCTGTCGTTCGCTGCGCCCTCACCTGAAGCGCCACCACCTGCAGGCCAACGTCGGACATTACGGCGTCTTCAACGGCCGCCGCTGGGAGAAGGAGATCTACCCTGTCGTGCGCAACATGATCCTGGCGATGGAGTAGGAGACCCGTCCGACCGTCTGAAGGCCTGCGTCCCTGTAACCACTTTCAACCAGATTCCAGATACGCAAACGCCCGCTGCGCTACACTGGGCGTTTCTGCAATCGGCCGACAATCAGCGCGGCGAATAAAGCGGCCACAGCCTTTGGGAAATGTCGCTTGTACAGGCCGGCTATGCCCAAGAAGATGCCGATCCGCCTACCTAAGCTCTTGAAGGGATCAGAACCGTCGACATCCTGACCTGGTTTAGCTAAGCTGCTGGTTTGTTTAAACTCTTTTGGCATAGGGAGCTATTATGGAACCTTGGCTAGCGATCCACGCGCCGAATGCGCGTCCCGATTGCCCGCGCCGGAATGGTCGTGGGTCGATCAGGGAGGTCTAACGCCGGTTGTACCGGAAAGCACAGACGGCATGCAATCATGTGTTGGTTCCTGACATGGCGACACGGACGAGATGCAGTGCGCTTTAGGACCAGCGATTTTCAGCGCTCGCCAGGGTATCGCAATCCGATCTGTCTGCGAACCTCGTCCAATGTGGCCATGATGTCGACGGATTGCGACGGTGGCATGATCTGGCCCACGATCAGCCCGCTAGTGATCAGCCGCTCAGCCAAAGCGATCGCGCCAACGAACACGCGTAACGGTTGGACCTGGTGCCTAAGCCTTCCAATACTGCGCCTCAAACGGCTTGTCCAACACCGGGTTGGTAATATTCCCCGCATAATTCGCCATCACCGAGACCGCAAGCCCGGCGATCACTTCCAGCACTTGATCCCGCCCGAAGCCTACGCCGGTGAACGCGGAAACGTCCTGCTCGTCCATATGTCCACGCTTGTCGATCAACGCGCGCGTAAAGCTGGAAAGCGCGGCGCACTTGGCGTCTTTCGGCAGCCGCCTTTCGCGAATTGCGACAACATCGTCGGCATCGACCCCTTCCTTCAGTGCCATCGTCGAATGGAAGGCGACGGCCCATGCGCAGGTGTTGGCAACGGCGTTGGTCAATAGCAGCACTTGCTTCTGCGGGCCGCTGAAACTGCCGCCATGGAAATTGCCGAAGGCGCCGACGAAGCCGTTGATCAGTGTCGGCGACTCCGCCATCGTCGCGGCCAAGTTGGGAATGAGACCGACCGCCTGCTTTAATCCTTGGAGAGCGAGGGTGGATTTTTCGGGGGCGGAGTCGAGGGTGTGGACGCGATATTGATACATGGTGAAATCCTATGAGGGGATGAGCACGCAGCACATGCCGCGCTGGGTGTACTGTCGGCTGGCACGAGCTGAGCCTCAATTCCCTCGCAGGTAAGTCGAGGTCGCGGAAGCGATTGGAAAAGGTACTCTTGTCGCGCGTTAGAATCGCCGCTTACCTGCCAGGGAATTGACCCCGTCCATCGAAAAGATAGGTAGCGCACCATGTTCACCCAACTTTCCTCCGCGTCGGTCGCGGCAGGCGCGCAGATTGGCTCGCTGCTGCAGTACTGGCGCAAGACACGCAGCCTCAGCCAGTTGGCGCTCGCGCATGAAGCCGAGGTGTCGCCACGCCACATCTGCTTTCTTGAGACCGGTCGCGCGAAGCCGAGCCGCGAAATGGTGCTGCTGCTTTCCAACGTGCTCGATATTCCTTTGCGCGAGCGCAACGTACTGCTCCTCGCCGCCGGCTTTGCGCCTGTGTATGCCGAGACGCCGCTCGAAGCGCCGGAACTCGGCGCGGTGCAGATTGCGTTACGCGCAATCCTGCGCCAGCAGGAGCCGTTTCCGGCGGTGGTCATGAACCGGCACTGGGACATCCTTCACACCAACGAGGCCGCCCAGCGCTTCTTTGGCCTGCTGCTTGGCGAGCCCACGTCGGCCGGGTCGGCCAACGTGGTGCGCATGATGTTCAATTCGAACGGCCTGCGTCCGTTTGTCAGCAACTGGGAGACGGTAGCCGGTGCGCTGATTCAGCGTGTGCATCGCGAGGCGGTGAGTGGTGTGACCGACCCGCTGACCGCTCAGTTGCTGGAAGAAGTGTTGGCTTATCCGGACGTACCAAAGCACTTGCGCCGGCCGAATCCGAACGCGCCATCGATGCCGGTGATACCGGTATGCTTTCGTAAGGATGAGCACATTTTCAACTTTTTCTCGACCGTTACCACACTGGGCACGCCGCAGGATGTGACGCTACAGGAGCTGCGCATCGAGTGCTTCTTCCCCGCAGATGCCGCGACGGAGGCGCGGGCGTTGCATGAACTCGCTCCAAAGCCTCGAAGCGCTCCGGTGTATGAGGACCATTCGATCTTCGGAGGTTCGATTTCGACACAGGCACTGGCTGGCTAGGCCGCCTAGAGGTCCATTGCGGTTTATTGAACTAGCAATCGATGCCTTCCAATTCTGTCCGGCCGGCAAGTGGTACGTTGTTCTCGTATTCAAACAAGGCAACGGCAATAAACATCAGAACGGGTATTAATCAGGATCATTGGGTTGCCTACTCAATGCGGGCTACGGCGGTGCGTTCTTTCGCGCTGTCAGCACGCGCGAAACCAGTTCCTCATCGAGGACTTGATCGGGTGGGAGCCGGACGAGTTCGGAAATGCCGGTCGGTGGAAGATCATTTACGAAATCAACAATCGGCTTTGGGGCTGCCACATAGTCGAGGTTGAATCCCTCCGGTCCGCTTTCATAACCAACGGCAGTCAAAAGCTCTGCCAGTTGCTGCCACTTGATCAACGTGAATTCCTGCCCGCCATTCGGCGCCACGCCTCCCGCCGGGACAAAATCGACCTCCGGCAAGATTGAGGGAAGGAAGTCGCCCCATACGGCGATTGTCCGTGTTTTGCCTGCGACATTCATGAACAGGATCCGCGGGACGAACTGCTGCTCTCCACATTCGGTCTGGCGGACTGGCCGGCTGTAATTCCATTGCCAGGCTCTGTGAAGCTGACTCGTCGGCAGACACCAGATTGCTGCACCCGATTGGGAGTGAATTGCGCCTAAACCGAATTCATTGCCAGCGTTCCAACTCCGAAGAAACCCCTCCCTGGAATAAGGTCCATCTCCCATTCCGTTCATCTGCGGATCTTCGATCTGACATGGGAACCGTTTGAGGAGAGCGTCAATTTCTATTTCTGCTTCCAGACCGAAAAAGCTTGGTCTGCAATAGTTGATTTCGATATGGCCCTTGACTTCGCTCCTCCGCAAAAGCCCATTCTTTTCCTCTCTGAGGTTCAGCATAAAGTACACGCCGGTAACCTCGTTCTCGTACATGGTCTGGCTTCCATTCGCCTTATAATTGGCGCGGGTAGCCAGAAACCCGAGAATGTCCTGCCGCCGAACGCCGGGCTTGAAGTTCAGGTAGAGATCAAAGCTCATAGTATCGCCATTCTCATGCGTTGATGCGGGGAGGATGGATCCTGCGGCAATGCAGCGTGTAGAGATGAAAGCAATCGTTTACGCACGCGGTGGGCTTCGGGAAACCCGACGCGATTCAACAATCGACCACTTTTCATTCGCCAATGAAATTGAACAAGTGTGCAACATTACCGGCCAAACAAGGCGTCTCGTAAGCGATCTTGCACCTCATGAGAGCTTGCTTCCGTGAAAGCGGTTTCGGAGACACACAAGCGGATAACCTTATCCGTTATCTGTTTGATCTCGATTGGATCAAGCGCCGATAGCCGTTCTCTGTGCTGAATGCCGACGTAGCTCCAAAATATATCACTAAGCCACATGACTGCACCCACCGCCTCAACGTACCCAGAGCGAAGGTACCAGCGGCCAGGATTATGTGAAATATCAACCACCATCTGCTCGACCGGTGGCGGCAATCCATTGGAGCGCATTGGCAATGCGGAATAGTCTCGATCGGCGGCTTTATAAATCAGAGGATCTTCAGCATTTTGCCATTTATCGTATTCGACATCCGCGACCCATGCTTGGACGAAGTGCGGGGATACGACAAACGGCGCCGCCCACAGGTCCCAATCGATTGATGCGCCTGGAATTTTCTCTTTTATCTCGACATAGCAATGTTCGGCATCCGCTATCGCACCATATTTGAAAATAAGTGTTGAGGTTTCGATTGGATTTAGTCGATTGGTATTCGCAACGGATGCCAGCAGTTTTTTTAGCTGCAGAAACGAACCTTGAGCTTGAAATTTTTCGTCGAGATTCAGCTTTCGCAAGATCTCGAGAATTGTTTCCAAAGCGTCAATGGCTTTTAGCGCACCATATCGTCTTTCCGGCTTTGGTGCGCGGGTCGTTGAAAGAACGGAATTCCGTCTTTGATGCTGTTGCTACGGCGTTGCAGTCTTGCAGCGGACGGATTTCGGGCGTGCGCATGCCAGCATTCTATTGAGGACCGAGCAGCCGATGGCGACTTCCGTCCGCTGCGCTCCGAATGAGCGCGCCCGCAGCCGGTGTCCGATGATCGATTTGTAACGACCGATTGCGGTCTCGACCAGGGATCGCTTGCCATATCCCGTAGCGACTTGCCACTTCAACCGGCCATCGGCGTTTATCGCCGCAATGTGTCGGTCTCGCTGGCTCGAAGGATCGGCGTCCGGCCGTTCCACCGCATTGGCGCGTGGCGGAATGACCACGACAGCACCAGCACTGTGCCTGGTGACGGCGTCATAGGTCGGGTTGCCGTCATAAGCGCCATCGGCCGTGAACTGATGGATCGGCATGTCGATCTGGTCGAGCAGCGGCCCAACTTGAGAGGCGTCGCCGGCATCCTGATCGGTCATGACGTGTGCGATGATGTCGCCGCTGTCGGCATCCAGCGCCAGGTGCAGCTTGCGCCAGCCCCGACAGGATTTGGTTGCATGCTTTTCTTCCAGCCATTGGCTCGCACCGTAGATCTGCAAGCCTGTACTGTCGACGAGGACGAGGACGGATCCCGTTTCCGGGAGACGAAACACCTGCCGCTTTTTTGGCGCTCTCGGTTTGCTTGCCCTCCGGCTCAGCGTCGTGTGATCGGGAACAGCGAGATCCAGGCCCATCAGCTTCAGCACCGACGAAACAAAGCCCTCCGTCTGTCGCAGACGCAGGCCGAAAACCAATCCCAGCGTCAAAGCAGTCTCGATCGCCAGATCGGAATAGCGTGGCTGGCCACCGCGTGTCGTGCGCTTCGGCGCCTGCCAGCACGACAGGGCCTCCGCCGTGATCCACAGCGTCAGACTACCGCGTCGACGAAGACCTGCCTCGTATTCCGGCCAGTTCGTCAGCTTAAACTTCATCTTGCCGATGCGATGGTGGCGGGAGACATTGTGTTTGAAAGGCATCGTTGCAAAGACCGGTTATTGCGATTGCCGACCACCTACGACAACGCCATTAACGATCCGCGCACCAACGCCCTTAGCGGCCGGTATAGTCCAAATCGCGTTCTCGAGGTCGAGTTCCGACCATTCCATCGAGCGGGTTTCCCCCGGCCGAGCAAAGCAAAGGGCTTGGATTTTCAGCGCTGCAATAAGCGATGGCCAGCCTTCATAGCCGTAGATTGCTCTCATAAGGCCGCCAAGCTCCTTGCGGCCAGTAAGGGCCGGGTGGCTGACTGGCACATGACGCTGAAGAGCGCCTCGCAATGCCGAAGTTGGATCATTTTCCGCTCTTGCGGTTGCGATGGCAAATCGGAAGACGCGCCCTATGGCCGCGCGAGTCGCGAGCGCACTCTCCACTCGCCCGCTCTTCTCGATAACATTAAGGACGTCCAACACGTCCTTCGCCGAGATCTGAGTTATAGGATACGGCGAAAGCTTCTTGGCGAGGACCTTTAACATCCACGTGTTCTTGTCGATGGTCGGCTCAGCCCGCTTGTCGCGACGCAGCTTCGCGATGAATTCATCAGTAATCAGTCCGAAGGTGTTCCCGGCGGCCGCCTTGGCGGCCAATTGCTCGCGCTTCTTCGCCAGCGAGGGATCTAAGCCCTCCGACAGCTTCTTCTTCGCTTCATCTCGACGGCCACGGGCTTCAGCCAGCCCAAGGGCGGGGTAGGCGCCGAGCGTCAGCGTCTTTCTCTTGCCAAAGTAGGCATAGTCAAACCTCCAGGATTTCCCACCTGCCGTCGAAACATACAGATAAAGGCCCTTACCGTCTGGCAGTTTGTAGGGTTTTTCGGACTTTTTGGCATTACGAATCTGAACGTCTGTCAGCGCCATTTACGGTATCAGCCTCGAAGCTAGCAGCTTTGTACCGTGGTTTTGTACCGAAAAATTTGCTGGATGTCACTGCACTCCGCTGCACGTCGTTACGCGCGCGCGAGGCGCCAAAGCCAATTATCTCACTGATTTTATGAACTTATTGAACGTCTATGGACGTCATTGAACAAATCGGTCTCAGGTGAATGGAGCGGTTGAAGGGAATCGAACCACCGCCCATGGCTTTTGAACCAACCGAAACAAGCTCTCGATTTCCATTTTGGACGAAGGTCCTTTGCGTCACTCCTCCCTAAATGCACGCGCGACCTGGTCCATGAACGGCTTCGTCA
>NZ_AJWE01000033.1:0-40975 GCF_000281145.1 Rhizobium sp. CF142
CGGCTGCTGTAACAGCCGATACCCTTCTTTTCCAATCAGAAGCCTTTGCCGCCAGTCAGCTCGGAAACCAGCGTTCCGATGATGATGCGGATGTCCATCAATATCGAGAAGTTCTCGACATAGTGGAGATCGCTGGCGATGCGGGCGCGTGCCTTGGCCGGACGGTCCGTCGGACCGCGCAGGCCGCGCATCTGCGCCAGGCCAGTGATGCCCGGACGCATGGCGTGGCGGTGATGATATTCCGGAACCAGCTCTTCATAGAGCATGCCGCCGGCACGCATGCCGATTGCATGGCAACGCGGCCCGACAACCGACATGTCACCCTTCAGCACGTTGAGGAGCTGCGGCAGCTCGTCAATGTTCGAGCGGCGCAGGAAGGCGCCGACGCGGGTGACGCGGGGGTCATTCCTGACCGTCTGTGCAACGCCGCTGACGTCCTGCATGTCTGTGCGCATGGAACGGAACTTGTAGACCTTGATGGCCCGGCAGTTCTTACCCCAGCGCGTCTGCTTGAAGAGGACTGGACCGGGGCTGTCCATCTTGATCAAGGCTGCGACGACGAGAAGCAGTGGAGCAAGCACGATGAGTGCGCTGATCGAGGCAAAAATATCGAAGGCACGCTTCATCAAGAACTGCACGGAGGCAGGTGGCGGAACGATGCTGTCGAGTGCGGTAACTGGGAACCTCGCGTTGACCTGACGAACAGGCGTAACGCGAAAGCTCTCTTCAGAAATACTCTTGTTAAGGTCCATGACGCTCAAGGATCTACCCTTTGTATTTTGAAGCTCTCGGCGGTGTGATTAGATGGCTTGGTTAGCGCCACATTAAGGCGCCAGAATGTTAGGCGACGTTTAACCCTACTACATCCTAAATTTGCGACATTTGTTTAACCGAGTCCAGAGAAATTTCGCATCGCAGCAAACTTCGCAGTTGCGTTAAGTTTATGCAAAATCAGGAGTTTTATTTTTCAACCGGGGTTTTTATTAGGAATCTTAGGTGTTTGACCGGATTCGGGACGGCAGACGACGGTTGTAATGGTTGAGGCCTACACCGTGCCAAAACGCTCCATTGCCCGCAGGGCTTGAGAGATCACGGTCCCGGCGGGATCGAATTTATCGTCTAATGTGCGGGGTAGGAGTGGAGGGAGTTAGTGGAAACGCTACTCCATAATTGGGAATATAATTATATAATTACGTATGCCTTTGTCGAAATGTTACCGAAGTCACACGAGGACGACCGTTTCAATTGTGGCGAGAACGTGGCGAGAAAAACATGCCGCCGGGAAAGGGAAAGATGCACCCTTCGAATCAAAGAGGAGACCGGCGATGGAAATTGCCAGTTGATTTTCCTGGTCGGAGACAGTGAAGCACCGGTTGGCGGCAACCGCTAAAATATCACTGCAACAAATTGAAAGACACCGATGTTCGGTATCGCTACGCCTGCTCGAGCGCAGGCTTCGTACCGCCCCAGGAGACGAAATGGGGATTTGCGAAGTCGAAATCGGCAGCTGCACCGGTTTTACCGTAGAGGAGCGGCTGGCCGTCCATGGTGACAGTGGATCCGCCGGCTGCGCGCAATACCGCATCGCCGGCCGCGGTATCCCACTCCATGGTACGGGTGAAGCGCGGGTAGACGTCAGCCTTGCCTTCTGCCAGCAGACAGAATTTCAGGGACGAGCCGATATTGGTGCATTTGGAGATCGCATGCCTGGCGAGGAAGAGGCCGGTCTCGGGACTATCATGCCGAAAACTTGCGAGCGCCATACTTTCTGCCGGCTGTTTGCGCACTTTGATCGGCATTTTCTCCGTTATCGCAAAGTTCTCGTCAATCAGCAGTTTCTCCGCGCTTCCGCGCTCGCCGGAAAAAGCGATGCCGAGCGCTGGGGCATAGACGATACCGGCGACGGGGATGCCATTTTCCACATAGGCAATATTGACGGTGAACTCCTGGCGCTTATCGAGGAATTCGCGGGTGCCATCCAAGGGATCGACCAGAAAGAAGGACTTTCCGGCGATATCAGGCACTCTGCCGGCGGCTACCGATTCTTCGGCGATGACGGGGATCTCGGGGAAATCGTGCTTCAGATGCACCAGTATGATGCGCTCGGCCTCCTGGTCAGCGATCGTCACCGGGCTTTCATCAGCTTTCATTTCCACCGGGCAGCCATCGCAGAAGACTTCTATGATGGCTTTGCCGGCTTCGAGTGCCGCCCGTTCAAATGTCTTCAGCATATTCCTGCCGTTCGTCTGCAAATTCGTCTTGGGACCACCGCGCCATATATAGTGTATAGGAGGAGCTGCTGCACCCCTTTGCTGGAATCCCCGTAACACTAGCACAGGCTTGCAGGGTTTGCACAAAACGCGTCAGAAGCAATTGCCCGTGAAATGCCATTTGCAATTGACAGCATCTTCGAGTTTGAAATTTCGTCGATTTCCTTACTTGTGGAACAGTTTACGCATAAGGCGAGCGTTTCTGGCTTCGTTCGGTGCTAAAATTGATTGACGAAGCCCGCTCTGGCTAAAAAATTGCCAGTCGGTGCCGCTTTTGTGTGGATTTTGGTTTGAATTGCGCCATTTAGGCCTGTTTGCCCAAGATTCTGGCGCGGTAAATCCTTTTTGTCTTCACATTTCCAACGAAACCGCTATGCAATGCGACTAGTGGCTCGTGTGAAAGCACGCGCGATAAAACTAATAAGAGATGCAACTTAAATTTGGTTCGCATCCAGGGGAAATGACATATGGAGTATTTTGTCCAGCAGCTCTTCAACGGGCTGACTCTCGGATCCATCTATGGCCTTGTGGCTATTGGCTATACGATGGTTTACGGCATTATCGGCATGATCAACTTCGCCCATGGCGACATTTTCATGCTCGGTGGTTTCGCTGCTCTTATCGTCTTTCTCGTTCTCACATCCATCTTTGCAGGTCTTCCGGTAGCCGTGCTGCTGCTGGCGATGCTTGTGATCGCGATGCTGATGACGAGTTTGTGGAATTGGACGATCGAGCGTGTCGCCTACCGCCCGCTGCGCGGCTCATTTCGCCTGGCGCCGCTAATTACAGCGATCGGCATGTCGATCACGCTGTCGAATTTCATTCAGGTTACGCAAGGCCCGCGCAACAAGCCGATCCCGCCGCTTGTCGGCACGGTTTATAATATCGGCGGTCTCTCGATCTCGCTGAAGCAGATCATCATCATTGTCGTGACGGTCGTCCTGCTTGCCGCCTTCTGGTATATCGTCAACAAGACGGCACTCGGACGTGCTCAGCGCGCGACCGAACAGG
Organism: Rhizobium sp. CF142; assembly: GCF_000281145.1. Classification (NCBI taxonomy): domain Bacteria; kingdom Pseudomonadati; phylum Pseudomonadota; class Alphaproteobacteria; order Hyphomicrobiales; family Rhizobiaceae; genus Rhizobium; species Rhizobium sp. CF142. Next base: position 3,282 of record NZ_AJWE01000033.1, read on the forward strand.
ACCGCAAGATGGCCGCCCTTCTGGGCGTCAACGTCGACCAGACCATTTCGATCACCTTCATCATGGGTGCGGCACTCGCAGCCGTCGCCGGTACGATGTACCTGATGTATTATGGTGTCGCGTCCTTCACGGACGGCTTCACCCCGGGCGTCAAGGCCTTCACCGCAGCCGTTCTCGGCGGCATCGGCTCGCTGCCGGGCGCCGTTCTCGGCGGGCTGATGATCGGCCTCATCGAATCCCTGTGGTCGGCCTATTTCACCATCGCGTACAAGGATGTCGCTACCTTCGCCATTCTTGCATTCGTGCTGATCTTCAAGCCGACGGGCATTCTCGGCCGGCCGGAAGTCGAGAAGGTATAAGTCATGGCAAACATCGACACTTCCGCTGGCAAGTCCGACGCTGGGCTTGTCCAGAAGGGGCTTAGGGAAGCCTTCTTCTCCGGCCTCATCGCACTTGGCCTGTTCGTTCTCTATGTCGGTCTCGGCACGCAGCAGAACATCAACAACGAGTTGATCGTCGTTCAGCGCTGGGGATTGCTGGCCATTTTCGTGCTGGTCGCCGCCATCGGCCGTTTCATCATGGTCGTTTTCGTCAGGCCGCATCTCGATCAGCGCAAGCTTTCGAAGGCGCGTCACGGCGACCTGGATATTTCAACGGAAAAGGGCTTCTTCCGGACGCATTTCCTGAAGATCGCGCTCGTGTTCCTTCTGGTCTATCCGCTTGCCACTGCCTATTTCCTCGGCCCGCAGGGCGCGTTGAAGTGGGTGGACAATTTCGGCATCCAGATCCTGATCTATGTGATGCTCGCCTGGGGTCTGAACATTGTCGTCGGCCTCGCCGGGCTGCTCGACCTCGGTTACGTCGCCTTCTACGCGGTCGGCGCCTATTCCTATGCGCTGCTTTCGGCCCATTTCGGCCTGTCCTTCTGGGTTCTGTTGCCGCTCGCCGGCATCTTTGCAGCTCTTTGGGGCGTCATCCTCGGCTTTCCGGTGCTGCGCTTGCGCGGCGACTATCTGGCGATCGTCACGCTTGCCTTCGGTGAAATCATCCGCCTGGTCATCATCAACTGGACGGAAGTGACCAAGGGTACTTTCGGTATCTCCGGCATCGCCAAGGCTTCGGTTTTCGGCATCTTGAGCTTCGATGTCGGCAAGGCGAACAATTTCGCCAAGGTTTTCGGCCTGCCGTCATCATCTGCCTACTACAAGATCTTCCTGTTCTACGTCATTCTAGCGCTCTGCATGCTGACGGCATATGTGACGATCCGGCTGCGCCGCATGCCGATCGGCCGTGCGTGGGAGGCGTTGCGCGAGGATGAAATTGCTTGCCGCTCGCTCGGCATCAACACGGTGACGACGAAGCTGACGGCTTTCGCTACCGGCGCGATGTTTGGTGGCTTCGCCGGCTCCTTTTTCGCCGCACGCCAGGGCTTCGTCTCGCCGGAATCCTTCGTGTTCCTGGAATCGGCTGTCATCCTCGCCATCGTCGTTCTCGGCGGCATGGGCTCGCTGACGGGTATTGCGATCGCTGCCGTCGTCATGGTCGGCGGTACGGAAGTGCTGCGCGAAATGGACTTCCTCAAGGTCGTCTTCGGACCGGAGTTCACACCTGAACTCTATCGCATGCTGCTCTTCGGCCTCGCCATGGTCATCGTCATGCTCTTCAAACCGCGCGGTTTCGTCGGCTCGCGTGAGCCGACCGCCTTCCTGAAGGAACGCAAGGCCGTATCCGGAAGCTTTACCAAGGAGGGCCACGGTTGATGAGCCCTGTCGAGAACACAATGTCGAATGACACTTTGCTCAAGGTCGAGCACCTGTCGATGAAGTTTGGCGGCCTGATGGCCATCAACGACTTATCCTTCGAGGCCAAGCGCGGCGAAATCACCGCGCTGATCGGCCCGAACGGTGCGGGCAAGACGACTGTCTTCAACTGCATCACCGGCTTCTACAAGCCGACCATGGGCATGATTACGCTGACGCAGAAGAGCGGCAAGCAGTACCTGCTCGAGCGTCTGCCGGACTTCCGCATCACCAAGGAAGCCAAGGTTGCCCGTACCTTCCAGAACATCCGCTTGTTCTCGGGCCTCACCGTTCTGGAAAACCTGCTGGTCGCCCAGCACAACAAGCTGATGAAGGCTTCGGGCTTCACGGTGCTCGGTCTGCTCGGCATCGGTCCCTATAAGAAGGAAGCGGCTGCCGCCATCGAGCTTGCGCGCTTTTGGTTGGAGAAGGCCGATCTTATCGACCGCGCCGACGACCCGGCCGGCGACCTGCCTTACGGCGCCCAGCGTCGTCTGGAAATCGCCCGCGCCATGTGCACCGGTCCGGAACTGTTGTGCCTGGACGAGCCGGCTGCTGGTCTCAATCCGCGTGAATCGGCAGCGCTCAATGCCTTGCTGAAAGGCATTCGCACGGAAACCGGGACCTCTATCCTGCTTATCGAGCACGACATGTCTGTGGTCATGGAAATTTCCGATCACGTCATCGTTCTGGAATACGGCCAGAAGATTTCCGACGGCAATCCTGACCACGTGAAGCACGACCCGAGGGTTATTGCGGCCTATCTCGGTGTCGAGGATGAAGAAGTCGAAGAGGTCATTGCGATCGTAGAAGGGGGCGCAATCTGATGGCGGCCGGTGAACAGCTTCTCAAGGTTCAGGGCGTCGAGACCTATTACGGCAATATCCGCGCGCTCGCCGGCATCGATGTCGAGGTGAAGAAGGGCGAGATCGTCAGCCTGATTGGCGCCAACGGCGCCGGCAAGTCGACGCTGATGATGACGATCTGCGGCAGCCCGCAGGCCCGTACCGGCTCGATCATCTTCGACGGCCAGGACATCACCAGGCTGCCGACGCACGAGATCGCACGGCTGCGTATCGCGCAGTCGCCCGAGGGACGGCGCATCTTCCCACGCATGACCGTTCTGGAAAATCTCCAGATGGGCGCGGGTCTCGACAACCTCAAATATTTCAATGAGGACGTCGAGAAGATATTTACGATGTTCCCGCGCTTGAAGGAGCGCCAGTCGCAGCGTGGCGGCACGCTTTCGGGCGGCGAACAGCAGATGCTTTCGATCGGCCGCGCGCTGATGGCGCGCCCGAAACTCCTGCTGCTCGACGAACCCTCGCTCGGCCTCGCGCCGCTGATCGTCAAGGGCATCTTCGAAGCCATCAAGGTGCTGAACGAGAAGGAGGGGCTGACTGTCTTCCTCGTGGAGCAGAACGCATTCGCAGCGCTCAAGCTGTCGCACCGTGCCTATGTGCTCGTGAACGGCAAGGTGACGATGAGCGGCAGCGGCAAGGAACTGCTTGCCAATCCTGAGGTCCGTGCTGCCTATCTCGAAGGCGGGCGGCATTGATCGCGGCAGAAGGGAGAGTTTGATTATGCAGGGACTTTTCTTCGAAAGCGACAATGGCGTAAAGCTCGTCATCCGCGCGCTCGTTGTGCTAATCGGTTTCTGGACGGCGTGGCGCGCCGGCAGGGCGGTTGCGGACGGCTGGAACAACTATCCGCTGGTCGTCGTCTATACCTTCCTGCTCGCATGGGCGATGCAGTTCCTGCATCATGCGCTGTTTAACGGCCCAATGCTCAGCGCCCTCTTCTATATTATCGATTTCGTAACTCTGCTGATCTTCTCGACAGCCGGGTTCCGCTATCGCCGCACCAACCAAATGGTGAACAACTATTACTGGCTGTACGAAAAAACTTCCGCGTTTTCGTGGAAGGAGAAACATTGACAGCCCGTTGAAACTAGGCATGAATTGCCTTCAGAGTGGAACAGCTTTCCCGGCGTAGTCAATGGTGGGTAGTGCGCTGGGTCTTCAAACGAAACCCGCCCAAAAATTGGGAGTAACAATATGAAGAAGTCTCTCTTGTCAGCGGTGGCACTGACGGCGATCGTCGCTTTCGGCGGCATCGCACGAGCTGACATCCTGATCGGCGTTGGCGGCCCGCTCACAGGCCCGAACGCTGCGTTCGGCGCACAGCTGCAGAAGGGTGCCGAGCAGGCAGCCGCCGACATCAATGCTGCTGGCGGCATCAACGGCGAGCAGATCAAGATCGAGCTCGGCGACGACGTTTCCGACCCGAAGCAGGGCATTTCCGTTGCCAACAAGTTCGTTGCTGACGGCGTGAAGTTCGTTATCGGCCACTTCAACTCGGGCGTTTCCATCCCGGCTTCTGAAGTTTACGCCGAAAACGGCATTCTCGAAATTACCCCGGCTGCTACCAACCCTGTTTTCACCGAGCGTGGCCTGTGGAACACCTTCCGCACCTGCGGCCGTGACGACCAGCAGGGCGCCATTGCCGGCAAGTATCTGGCCGACCACTTCAAGGACGCCAAGATCGCCGTCATTCACGACAAGACTCCTTATGGCCAGGGTCTCGCCGACGAAACCAAGAAGGCTCTGAATGCCGCTGGCGTCACCGAAGTCATGTACGAAGGCGTGAACGTCGGCGACAAGGACTTCTCGGCCCTCATCGCAAAGATGAAGGAAGCCGGCGTTTCGATCATCTACTGGGGCGGTCTGCACACCGAAGCCGGTCTCATCATCCGCCAGTCGGCCGACCAGGGCCTGAAAGCAGCGCTCGTTTCGGGTGACGGTATCGTCTCGAACGAACTTGCTTCCATCGCTGGTGACGCCGTTGCCGGTACGCTGAACACCTTCGGCCCGGATCCGACGGTCAACCCGGCCAACAAGGACCTCGTTGCGAAGTTCAAGGCTGCCGGCTTCAACCCGGAAGCTTACACCCTCTACTCCTACGCTGCGCTGCAGACGATCGCTGCTGCTGCCAAGGCTGCCGGTTCTACGGACGCCGAAGCTGTTGCCGCAGCCATGAAGGAAAAGGGTCCGTTCCCGACCGTTCTCGGCGATATCTCCTTTGACGGAAAGGGCGACCCGAAGCTTCCAGGCTACGTCATGTACGAATGGAAGAAGGGCGAAGACGGCAAGTACAGCTACTTCCAGAAGGCTGAGAAGTAAGCCTCTGGCAGTGATGCCTTTCATGGAAGCCCGGTCACCGACCGGGCTTCTTTCGTTTCGCCTGCGCAGTTCAAGATCGCAGTCTTTACGGGTCCGAAAGCCATTCCATTCCCAGCCTTCATGGCCTAAGCCAGAGGCAAAGGATGGAGGATCCAGATTCATGCCAAAACCCCGCATTCTCGTCACCCGGCGCTGGCCTGCTGCGGTAGAGGCCGTGCTCGCCGAGCGCTTCGATCTGACGCTCAACAGAGATGATGTACCGCTTGCTGAAAGCGAACTGCGTCAGGTGCTGGCAGACTATGATGCGGTGCTGCCGACCGTTTCCGACAAGCTGCCGGCTGCGGTCTTTTCCGGGGATGTCCGCGCGAAAATCCTCGGCAATTTCGGGGTCGGCTTCAATCACATAGATATCGCCACCGCCAAGGCGAAGGGCATCGTGGTGACGAACACGCCGGGCGTCCTGACCGATTGCACGGCTGATATTGCCATGCTGCTTCTGCTGTCGGTCGCGCGCCGCGGTGGGGAGGGCGAGCGGCAGGTGCGCGCCGGCGAATGGAAGGGCTGGTGCCCGACGCATATGGTTGGCACGAAGGTGACTGGCAAGACTGTCGGCATTATCGGCTTCGGACGCATCGGCAAGGCTTTCGCACAGCGCTGCCATTTCGGTTTCGGCATGGATATCGTGTTCTACAACCGCTCACAGGTCGATCCCGCCGAAGCGGCACGCTACGGATCACGTCAGCTTGCTTCGGTGGAGGAGGTGCTCGCGGCTTCCGACTTTGTTTCCCTGCATTGCCCCGGCGGCGCAGAAAACCGGCATTTGATGAATGCTGCGCGGCTTGCGGCAATGAAGCCAGGTGCCTTCCTCATCAATACGGCGCGCGGCGACGTCGTCGATGAGACGGCGTTGATCGCGGCGCTCACAGACGGCACGATCCGTGGCGCGGGGCTCGACGTCTACGAGGCGGAGCCGCATGTGCCCGAAGCGTTGCGGCGGATGGAGAATGTCGTTTTGCTGCCGCATCTCGGCAGCGCGACGGAGGAAACGCGCACGGCCATGGGGATGAAGGTCGTGGAGAATGTGACTGATTTCTTCGACGGTCGAGAGGTGCCTGATCAGGTGGCCTAAGGCCTCCCAATATCATCACATCTCATGCAGCACATGCGCCGCCTTCACGGCGGCGGATGCCCTGTTCTCGACGCCGAGCTTCACATAGATCTGTTCTAGGTGCTTGTTCACCGTGCGCGCAGAGAGGCCGAGAATTTCGCCGATGTCGCGGTTGGCCTTGCCTTTGGCGATCCACATCAGCACCTCGGATTCGCGCTGTGTCAGCGCAAAGTGCTGGCGCAGGACCGCGTCGTCGTTGCGCTGGTTGGCGGCCGTCAGGCGGAAGAGATATTCGTCAGGACCGATGACGCCAAGGAAGGCGAGTTGCAGGGCAGCCTGCCCGGCATGAGCGATGGAGATGAGGGCATCGCGGGCGGCTGCGGCGCGTTTATTCATCCAGTTGCTGATCGTGCGGGAGACGACCTCCATGCCGTCGTCGCTGCCCATCGCGGCGTTGACGAGGCGGGTTGCCTGTGGCGTCGACCAGTGGATCGCGCCATTGCCTTTGACCGCCAGCAGGTGGCGGCCGGCGGCATCGAGTGCCACGCGCGCGCTCTGTGCCGACCGGGCATTACGCAGGTGAACGCGGATGCGGGCGCGCAACTCGTCGATATTGATCGGCTTCGACAGGTAATCGACGCCGCCTGATTCCAGCGCATGCACGACATGCTCGGTTTCGGTGAGCCCGGTCATGAAGATGACGGGCACCTGGGCGACGGCGGCATTGGCTTTCAGCCTGCGGCAGGTCTCAAAACCGTCCATCGAGGGCATGACCGCATCGAGCAGGATGAGGTCGGGCGTGATGCGCTCAACGATATTGAGCGCGGCCGAGCCGGAAGTGGCGATCAGCACAGAAAAGCCCGACTGCTCCAGTGCATCGGTCAGGAAGCCGAGGGCTTCGGGCGAATCATCGACCAGCAGAACGATGTCGCGGGGAAGCTCAGCCAACGGTTTCACCTTTTTCTTCGAATTTATGCAGGAAATCAATGAAGCCGGCGAGATCGAAGGCGGCGACATAGGAGCGGAGTTCTTCCGTGAATGGCTGATTTGCCTCCACCTTGGCAAGGTCGGCGAGCTTGGCTTCTATGCCTCTGATGTAGCCGATCTCGCCGAGACGCAGCAGCTCCTGCACATGCGCTGTTCCAGGGCTCTTGAGCGGTATGGCGGCAATCACCGGCGCGGGTGTCTGATCGTCGGCATAGAGCCACTTCAGCGCGAGATGCAGGGCCAGCTTGTCGCGCAGCTGCTTGATATCAACAGGCTTGCCGATCGCGTCACTGTGGCTGTCGTCGCTGTCGCTGTGAGCGGCGGCATCGCCGATATTGGCTGACAGCATCAGGATCGGCGCTGTGCGTCCCGTCTCGCGCAGCCGGGAGACGAGCTGCCAGCCGTTCATGCCGGGCATGGAGATATCGACAAGGAAGAGGTCCGGCTCGATGCCTTCGACAAGCGTCAGGCAGTCGGGACCGCTTGCTGCGGTCAGCACGATGAAATCGAGGGGAACCAGGATTTCCCGCATCATCTCGCGATGATCCTCATTGTCGTCGACAACGACAATGGTGCGGCGCGGGCCGTCATAGCTGACGATCTTTTTCTCCTGCGGCGGGGCTGCAGGGCGCATCACGGCCGACAGCATGAGACGGACGCGGAAGGTGGAGCCCTTGTCTTTTTCACTCGTGACGGAGATTTCGCCGCCGAGCGTGTTGGTCAGAAGGCGTGTGATGGTGAGGCCGAGGCCGAGACCGGGCATGGGGCGCACGCTTTCCGCTTCACCGCGCTGGAAGGGCTCATAGATACGCGTCAGATCCTTCTCGGTGATGCCGCGGCCTGTGTCGGAGACGGTGAAGGTCGCGACCTGGCTGCGATAGCCGACATCGAAGGTGACGCTGCCTTCGTCGGTGAACTTGATGGCGTTGGAGAGCAGGTTGACGAGAATCTGGCGCAGCCGCTTCTCATCGGTGCGCACGAATTGCGGCAGGGACGGAGCACGCTCGTGGATAAAGGAGAGCCCCTTTGCCTGTGCCTGCGGCCTGAACATATCGACGATCTGGTCGAGAAAGTCCTGGATGTTGATCTCGTTCGAATAGACCTGCAGGCGGCCGGCCTCGATTTTCGAGATATCCAGAAGGCCATCGATCAGACCGGAGAGATGTTCGGCGCTGCGGCGGATCACCTTGATCGAGGACTGGCGCGGCGGGGGGATCGTCTCGTCGCGTTCGAGGATCTGGGCATAGCCGAGAACGGCATTGAGTGGTGTGCGCAATTCGTGGCTCAAGCCCACGACATAGCGGCTCTTGGCGCGGTTGGCGGCTTCGGCGGTTTCCTTGGCACTCTGCAGGGCTGCGTCGGTTTTTTTATGGGCGGCGATTTCTTTCAGGAGCAGCGTGTTCTGGCGGGACGATTCTTCCTCGGCGACGACGCGGCTGTCATGGGCAAGCACATAGAACCAGCAGGCGACGCCGGCGATGACCGAGAAGACGAAGAAGACGATCAGGATGGTGCGGTTGACGACTTCGGCCGTTTCCGGCGAGGCCGAGCTGACCTGGTGGGCGATCATGGCAAGGATTGCACCGACGGCCGCCAGCGCCAGCGCCACGGCAATACCGTAGCGGCCGAGGCGGGTGGTCAGCTTCTGGACGATGGTTTCCGGCAGCAGGGTCTTTGCGACGGCGCCGACCTGCGCATTGAAGCGGGCATTCGGCTTGCACATGTCGTGGCAGCGGCTGTCGAGCGAGCAGCAGAGCGAGCAGATCGGTGCGGCATAGGCCGGACACCAGGCCATATCTTCAGGCTCGAAGGGATGTTCGCAGACCGAGCAGGTGATGGTGGTCAGGTTTTTCCAGGCATGGCGCGGCTTGCGGGCGAGATAATACTTGCCCTTCGTTGCCCAGGCGAGGGCCGGTGAGGCGATCAGCGCGATCACGAGCGTGATATAGGGCGCAAGCGAAGCTGCGATCGAGCCGAAGACGCCGAAATGGGCAACCAGTGCGATGCCAGCCGACAGCGTCATTGCGCCGAGACCGACCGGGTTGATGTCGTAGAGATGGGCGCGCTTGAATTCGATGCCGGGAGGGGCAAGGCCGAGCGGCTTGTTGATGAAGAGATCGGCCGAGATCGTACAGAGCCAGGCCATGGCGATGATCGAGAATATGCCGAGCGTTTCCTCAAGCAGCCGATAGATGCCGAGTTCCATCAACAGCAGCGCAATCGCCACGTTGAAGACTAGCCAGATGACGCGGCCGGGATGGCTGTGCGTCAGGCGCGAGAAGAAATTCGACCAGGCAAGCGAGCCGGCATAGGCATTCATCACGTTGATCTTCAGCTGCGAGACGACCACGAAGGCGGCCATCAGCAGCAGGGCGGCATTATGCCAGGGTATCATGTAGCCGAAGGCGGTCAGATACATCTGCGCCGGGTCGGCGGCGCGGTCGAGGGGCACACCGGAGGTGAAGGTCAGCACGACGAGAAATGAACCGGCGAGCAGCTTCGGCGCGCCGATGATGACCCAGCCGGGACCGGCGAGGAAGATGGCGAGGCGATGGCGCCATTTGCGCTGCGGGTCCGGCGGCAGAAAGCGCAGGAAGTCTGCCTGTTCGCCGATCTGCGACATCAGCGCGAGGATGACGGCGGAGGCTGCGCCGAATTCGACGAGATTGAAATCTGCGACCGTGCCCGGCGGACCTGAGACGTGGCGGATACCGGCGAAGGCGCGCCAGACATCGAATTGGCCCCAGTCCATGATGGCAATGAAGATGAAGGGCAGAATGTTCAGGATGATCCAGAAAGGCTGGGTCATCAGCTGGAACTTGCTGATCAGCCTCACGCCATGGGTGACGAGCGGGATCACCATGACGGCGCTGATGATGTAGCCGATCCAGAGTGGAATGCCGAGCGTCAACTCCAGCGCACCCGACATGATCGAGGCCTCGATCGCAAAGAGCATGAAGGTGAAGCTGGCGTAGATCAGCGAGGTGATGGTCGAGCCGATATAGCCGAAGCTTGCACCGCGCGTCAGCAGGTCGATATCGACGCCGTGGCGAATGGCGTATCGGCTGATCGGCAGGCCGATCGCCAGCATAGCGACCGAGGCAACGATGATGGCATAGAAGGCATTGGTGGTGCCGTAGGACAGTGTGATGGCGCCGCCGATCGCCTCCAGCGCCAGGAAAGAGATCGCGCCGATCGCCGTCTGCGAGATGCGCTGGGAGGAGAAGCGGCGGGCGCTCTTTGCGGTGAAGCGCAGCGCGTAATCTTCGAGCGTCTGGTTGGCTACCCAGCGATTATATTCGCGTCTCACCGGAATGATGCGTTGGCGCGCTGTCATGCCCTCTTTCCGGCGTTCCGGTCAGCTTATCGTCTCCAAGCCACTTTTGGCGGGATGGGCGGGAAAGGCAAGGGGCGGAACGCCGGCAGATTCACAGAACGGCAATATTTTTGAAACCGGTCTGTCACATAAGGGCTCTAACTCTCCCGCCGTCCGTCCAATCATTTCGGGTATCACCATGTCTGTTCCAAGCCTCTGCCGCCTGAGCACCGCGCTCGTCTGCCTTCTTTCGATCGTGCCATCGCTTGCCGCTGCCGAGCAGGCCACGGCGGTAAAAGCGCCTTATGTGGAGGCCGGAAACACCAACAAGCGTGGCGACGCCTGCTTCTCGACGGTGGACACCAACGCCGCCGTCCATCTTCTCTCCGGCTTCCTCGAAATCTGGAGGCCGCGCACGCCATACGTCGATGCCGGCGTAGAGGCCCCGGCCAAGGACAATTGCCCTGCGGTTGCCAAGACGGATTGGGACGGCATTCCCTTAAGCAAGACCGATGGCCAGGTCGTCAACAAGCTCGTCCATGATGCGAACATCGCCTATGTCGTCAAGGCGACGCGAGCACGGACGTCCGATCAGGCAGTTGCCGCTTATCTCGACGATCGGCGGGGCAAGAATGCCAGCATCGTCGATGGCCTTGGTCCGCTGACCGATGCCTGGAAGGCGGGTTCCAAACAGACCACCACGATCACCGAAGTCGCGGCCGATGCGACGACGGTCAAATATGACGACAAGGGCAACAATCGCGGCGCCGGCAGCAAGCCGGACACGGAAAACAAGACCGATGCCAATCCGGACATGGGCCTTGCCATCGACTTCATCAATGCCGCGAGCGGTGACGGCTCGACGGAGCCCGCCAAGCGCTATTTCAAATATGCTCGCCCCTACCGCTGGAGCCAGGACGTATCGGTCGTCCCGACGCTGGAGCCTGCCAAGAGCGGCAAGCCGGTCGAGGACGGCGGCTTCCCGAGCGGGCATACGGCTGAAGCTTGGCGTGATGCACTCGCCATGGCTTATCTCGTGCCGCAGCGCTTTCAGGAAATGATCACGCGCGCCAGCGAACTCGGCGAAGACCGCATCCTTGCCGGCATGCATTCTCCGCTCGACGTGATGGGTGGCCGCATGCTCGGGACGGCAACGGTCGTGTACAATCTGAACAAGGCCGACAATTCAGCGTTGAAGAGCGATGCTTACGCCCAAGCGCAGTCATGGCTCATTGCCAAATCAGGCGTTGCGGATGCGGGTGCGCTCGAAGTCGTGGCCCATGCAGCGCCGCTCGCCGCAGACCGTTTCGACGATCATGACGCCAACCGCGCTTACGTGCTGCAGCGCCTAAGCTATGGCCTGCCCACGATCCATGGGACCGACCAGCCGGCCCGCGTGCCGCAAGGCGCCGAAGCGCTTCTCGAAACGCGTCTGCCCTATCTCGACGGCGAGCAGCGCCGCGACGTGCTTGGCACGACGGAGATCGCCTCGGGCTATCCGCTGCTCGACGATGCTGAAGGCTACGGCCGCCTCAACCTGTTTGCCGCCGCAGACGGCTATGGCGCCTTCGATCAGGACGTGATCGTGACGATGGATGCCGCAAAGGGCGGCTTCAATGCGATCGATACCTGGCGCAACGATATCGGCGGCAAGGGCAAACTGGCGAAGCGCGGCAGCGGCATTCTCGGCCTTTCCGGCGCCAACAGCTATGCGGGCGGCACGGTGCTGGAAGAGGGCGTACTGGTGGCAGGCTCGCCCTCAGCCTTCGGTACCGGCGGACTGTCCGTGAACGGCGGTTCTCTCGTCCTGGCGGCTGATAGACCCCTGACCGTTGGCGGTGATTACCAGCAGCTCGCCAATACCGCGGCGAAGCCGATGCTCGGCGCTAACGGCGCGGGCACACTGGTCATCGCGGGCAAGGCGGCGCTCTCCGGCGACCTCGACGTCACACTTGCCCCGGGCTACGCCCCGGTGCCCGGAACGCAGATCGAGATCCTGAAGGCGGGAGCCATCACTGGCATCTTCGACAAGTTCACCATCTCCGGCCACAAGGCGACCCTTTCCTACGGCCCGACATCCGTCACCTTGACGATCGGCGGATAATATCGAACTGACGGGGCATCCTCTCCGTGGGATGCCCTGTCTTGTCTTTGCCTGCCCGTTTGCCCCTGCGCCTACGTCATTTTGCGTATGTGTTTTTGCGTTGCAGCACCCGATAGTCCCCTCGGCAACAGATAATTTCCGTTTCCGGCCTGTTGCGGAACAAGAAGAGGGGAGTTCAACCATATGAATCTCAAATCCACTATTACGGGCGCGGCGCTCGGCGCGGTCATGGCCGCATCGGCAGCCTTCCATGGCGCAGTTGCCGCCGAGGACACGATCAAGGTCGGCGTTCTGCACTCGCTCTCCGGCACGATGGCGATTTCCGAAACCACGCTGAAAGACGCCATGCTGATGCTCATCGATGAGCAGAACAAGAAGGGCGGTCTCCTCGGCAAGAAGCTTGAAGCCGTCGTCGTCGACCCGGCGTCCGACTGGCCGCTGTTTGCCGAAAAGGCACGTGAACTGATCGAAAAGGACAAGGTTGCGGCCGTCTTCGGTTGCTGGACCTCGTCTTCGCGCAAGTCGGTCCTGCCGGTCTTCGAAGAGCTGAACTCGCTGCTCTTCTACCCCGTCCAGTACGAGGGTGAAGAATCCTCGCGCAACATCTTCTACACGGGTGCCGCTCCGAACCAGCAGGCGATCCCGGCCGTCGACTACCTGATGAACACGGAAGGCGTTAAGCGCTTCGTGCTCGAAGGCACCGACTATGTCTATCCGCGCACGACCAACAAGATCCTGGAAGCCTATCTCGAATCCAAGGGCATTCCGAAGGAAGACATCCTGATCAATTACACGCCGTTCGGTTTCTCCGACTGGCAGACGGAAGTCTCCAAGATCAAGGAATTCGGTTCGGCCGGCAAGAAGACTGCCGTCGTCTCTACCGTCAACGGTGACGCCAACGTTCCCTTCTACAAGGAACTCGGCAACCAGGGCGTCAAGGCAACCGACATTCCTGTTGTCGCCTTCTCGGTCGGTGAGGAAGAGCTTGCCGGTCTCGACACCAAGCCTCTCGTCGGTCACCTGGCAGCCTGGAACTACTTCGAATCGGTCGATACGCCGATCAACAAGAAGTTCATCAAGGAATGGCATGCCTATACCAAGAACGACAAGCGCGTGACCAACGACCCGATGGAAGCTGCCTATATCGGCTTCAATGCTTGGGTTAAGGCCGTTCAAGCTGCCGGTACGACCGACACGGATGCGGTTCTCGACCACATCATCGGTGTTTCCGTTCCGAACCTCTCCGGCGGCACCGCGACCGTCATGCCGAACCACCACATCACCAAGCCGGTGCTGATCGGTGAAATCCAGGCGAACGGCCAGTTCGAAATCGTCCAGCAGACCCCTGAGGTCGTCGGCGACGAATGGTCCGATTTCCTGCCGGACTCCAAGGATCTGATCTCCGATTGGCGCAAGCCGATGAACTGCGGCAACTTCAACGTTGCCACGGGCAAGTGCGGCGGCAAGGGTTCCTGAGTTAGCCGATCCGACACGAGCCAGAAGAACTTCCGTCCGGATTTCAAATCCGGGCGGAAGCTCCGTCCCCAGCGGGTAGGCGAACAGGCCGACGCTGGAGCAATTCCAGAAGGACTGCGCAGCGTTTGCGTCCGGAATTGCGAAAACAGGGGGATAGAGCATTTCGAAATGCTCTAGTTTAGGCGGGAAAGCCGATGTATCGCGCCATCAAGATCTTTCTTTTGACCATTTGCCTGACGCTCACAGGGTTGACGGCCGGCCTCAAGGCCCAGGATGACATTCATGCCCTTGTCGATGCGCTTGGCGTCGGCGGTTTTCCGGAGCGTGAAGCGGCCATCAAGGCGCTCGTCGCTTCCAAGGATGCGCATGTCAGCCAGATATTGCAGCAGCTGAGCGACGGCCTGCTTTACGTCAATTCCGATGAGGGCGGTCCCGTGCTACTGCAGGGCGGCACCGATGACGAGCCGACCTATTCCGATCCGCTCACCGGCGAGGCCGTGGCCGATATCGATCCCGACACGATGTCGAAGGTCAGGGTCAACAATTCTGTGCGCACGCTCATTGCCACGCAGATGAGCCAGCTGACGCTGCTGAGCCCCGATCGCGGTGCTCGCCTTACGGCTGCCCAGGGCCTTCTGAAAGATGCCGATCCTGCCAATCTCGATCTGCTGAATTCCGCTTTGGCGGATGAAAAAGACGCCGAGATCAAGGGCACCATGGAAGCGGCGCGCGCCGTGATGGTGCTGAAGAGTGATATGAGTGCCGACGAGAAGAAGGCTGCCATCGATACGGTCGCTGCCCGCGGCGGCCGCGATGCGCTGACCATTCTGACCACGGCGCTGGCAACGGCTCCCGATGATCTCAAGCCTGCCATTCAGGCGCATATTTCCACCATCAACCGCAGCCTGGCTCTCTGGAATATCGTTCAGAACGTCTGGTACGGACTGTCGCTCGGCTCGGTGCTGCTGCTTGCGGCGATCGGCCTTGCCATCACCTTCGGCGTCATGGGCGTCATCAACATGGCGCATGGCGAAATGGTGATGATCGGCGCCTACACGACTTATGTCGTGCAGGAATATATCACCGCGAGTTTTCCAGGTTTGGCGGATTATTCGCTGGCCTTTGCGGTGCCGGCCGCATTCCTCTTCACCGGTTTCGTCGGCCTCGTCATCGAACGCTCCGTGATCCGCTACCTCTACGGCCGGCCGCTGGAAACGCTGCTGGCTACCTGGGGCGTGTCGCTGATCCTGCAACAGGCTGTGCGCACCGTCTTCGGCCCGACCAATCGCGAAGTGCGCAATCCGAGCTGGATGTCGGGCGCTTTCGAGTTCGGCGGTTTGGCGATTACCTGGAATCGTCTGTGGATCATCGTGTTCTCGATGGCCGTGTTCGTTGCGCTGCTGATGCTCTTGAAGCGCTCCGCTTTCGGCCTGCAGATGCGTGCCGTCACCCAGAACCGGCGCATGGCCTCGTCCATGGGTATCCGTACCGGCTGGGTCGATGCCTTCACCTTCGCACTCGGCTCCGGCATTGCCGGCATGGCGGGTGTCGCGCTCTCGCAGATCGATAACGTCTCGCCGAACCTCGGCCAGAGCTACATTATCGACAGTTTCATGGTCGTGGTCTTCGGCGGCGTCGGCAATCTCTGGGGCACGCTGGTCGGTGCTCTGTCGCTCGGCGTCGTCAACAAGTTCCTCGAGCCCTTTGCCGGTGCCGTGCTCGGCAAGATCCTGGTGCTTGTCCTTATCATTCTCTTCATCCAGAAGCGGCCGCGCGGGCTCTTCGCACTCAAAGGAAGGGCGGTGGAAGCATGATTACGGCCTTCCTTCTCCGGTCTCTCGATCGAAGGATCTCCATTGCCATCGCCATCCTGCTGGTGGTCGCGGTTCTGGTGCCGGTGCTTAATCTGGCGACTTCGGCGGACAATCCGCTGCATGTGCCGACCTATATCATGGCGCTGTTCGGCAAATATCTGACCTATGCGCTGCTGGCGCTGGCGCTCGATCTCGTCTGGGGTTTCTGCGGCATTCTCTCGCTCGGCCACGGCGCGTTTTTCGCGCTCGGCGGTTATGCCATGGGTATGTATCTGATGCGCCAGATCGGCCCGCGCGGCGTCTACGGCGATCCTATCCTGCCCGACTTCATGGTCTTCCTGAACTGGAAGGAACTGCCCTGGTTCTGGTACGGTTTCGACCAGTTCTGGTTCGCCGCACTGATGGTGCTGCTGGTGCCCGGCCTGCTGGCCTTCGTCTTCGGCTGGTTCGCCTTCCGCTCGCGCGTCAACGGCGTTTACCTCTCGATCATCACACAAGCCATGACCTATGCGCTGCTGCTCGCCTTCTTCCGCAACGACATGGGCTTCGGCGGCAATAATGGCATGACCGATTTCAAGGATATCCTTGGCTTCAACGTGCAAGCGGACGGCACGCGCGCCACACTCTTTGCGGCGACCGCGATCTTCCTGGCGCTGTCGCTGATGATTGCGTCCGCGATCGTCCGCTCGAAATTCGGCAAAGTGCTTGTCGGCGTGCGCGATGCGGAAAGCCGCACGCGCTTTCTCGGCTATCGTGTGGAACATTTCAAGCTTTTCACCTTCGTCGTCTCGGCGATGATGGCGGGCATTGCAGGCGCGCTCTACGTCCCGCAGGTCGGCATCATCAATCCCGGCGAATTCGCACCCGCCAACTCCATCGAAGTCGTCATCTGGACGGCAGTCGGTGGCCGCGCGACGCTGATCGGGCCGATCATCGGCGCGATCCTCGTCAATGGCGGCAAGACGATCTTTACCGGCCTCTTCCCCGATTACTGGCTATTTGCGCTCGGCGGTCTCTTCGTGCTCGTCACGCTGCTGCTACCCAAGGGCATCGTCGGCACAATCGCCCAGTATCTCGGCAAGCGGAGGCCGGTCTCGACCAGCGTGCCGCCAGCGGCAGCCGAAGAGGGTGTCGACGCGAAAATCCAGGCTGCGGAGTAGACCCATGATCCCTGACGTCAAACCTAACAGCGTGCTTTACCTCAACGGTGTCTCGGTCTCCTTCGACGGCTTCAAGGCGCTGAATTCACTCTCCATCGTGATCGAGCCCGGTGAACTCCGGGCGATCATCGGCCCGAACGGCGCCGGCAAGACGACGATGATGGATATCATCACCGGCAAGACCCGGCCGGATGAGGGTGAGGTCTTCTTCAACGGCACGATCGATCTCACGAAGAAGGATGAGGCCGACATCGCCCAACTCGGCATCGGCCGGAAATTCCAGAAGCCGACGGTCTTCGAAAGCCATACGGTCTGGGACAATCTCGAACTGGCGCTGAACCGCCGGCGCACGGTGTTCTCGACACTGTTCTACCGGCTGTCCGGCGAGGACAAGGACCGCATCGAGGAAATCCTGGAGACGGTGCGGCTGACGCATCGCCGCGACGAATTTGCTGCGAACCTCTCGCATGGACAGAAGCAGTGGCTGGAGATCGGCATGCTGCTGGCGCAGGAGCCGAAGCTCTTGCTCGTGGACGAACCGGTGGCCGGCATGACCGATGCCGAGACGGCGGAAACGGCGATCCTGCTGAAGGATATCGCTAAGACGCGGTCAGTCGTCGTCGTGGAGCACGATATGGGCTTCATCCGCGATCTCGGCGTGAAGGTGACCTGCCTTGCGGAAGGTTCGGTGCTGGCCGAAGGATCCATCGATTTCGTCAGCAACGATCCGAAAGTGATCGAGAACTATCTGGGGCGCTGAGATGCTGACAGTCGAAAACGCAAATCTTCATTATGGCGCAGCTCAGGCGCTGCGCGGCATCTCGATCAAGGCCGAGATGGGCAAGATCACCTGCGTGCTCGGGCGCAATGGCGTGGGCAAGAGTTCGCTCCTGCGCGCTGTCACCGGCCAGCATCCGATATCGGCGGGAACCATCACCTTCAACGATGCGAAGCTGAACGGCCTGCCGCCTTTTGCCCGCGCCAAGCAGGGCATCGGCTATGTGCCGCAGGGGCGTGAAATCTTCCCGCTGCTGACCGTCAAGGAAAACCTTGAAACCGGCTTTGCTCCGCTTGGCCGCCGCGACCGTAACATCCCCGACGATATTTTCAGTCTCTTCCCGGTGCTGAAATCGATGTTGTCGCGTCGCGGCGGCGATCTCTCGGGCGGACAGCAGCAGCAGCTGGCGATTGGTCGCGCCATGGTCACGCGGCCGAAGATCCTCGTGCTCGACGAGCCGACGGAGGGTATCCAGCCGTCGATCATCAAGGATATCGGCCGGGCGATCCGTTACCTGCGCGATTCCACCGGCATGGCGATCCTGCTCGTCGAGCAATATCTCGATTTCTGCCGCGAGCTTGCCGACTATGTCTACATCATGGACCGCGGCGAGATCGTTCACGAGGGCCTTGCCGAGACGCTGGATACGCCGGAAGCGCGTCGCCATCTGACCGTATGACCTCTCTGGCGATCGCGCTGGCATCTGCCGCATTTTGCGGCAGATGCCTTCCGCGCCATCCCTGTGGCCCGTGGGGGCACGGGCTTTCGGAAAGCGGCACGGGACTTGCTTTGTTGCAGTCAACAGACACATTCAACGCAAGTTGCCAGACAGGATGGCATCTGCACGGGGGTGGCATGACAGGCGCGGCGGCGGGCATCACAAGACCGCAGAGAGCGGAAGGACGCGGGCATCTTGCTGCCAAGGTGCAGGATGGGCGTACGCGAATCCGTGAGCTTTATCAGGAAGGTGCGGCAAAGATCCGCCTGCCGGATACGTTCGATTCCTCCATGGAGGCCGTCATCATCAACACGGCCGGCGGATTGACCGGCGGCGACCGGATGAACTGGAGCGTCTCGGCTGGGGCAGGTACGCGCATCGATGTGACGACGCAGGCCTGCGAGAAGATCTACAAGGCATCAGCCGGCACGGCAGAGGTGACGACGCAGATCGAGGTCGGGCCGGGTGCCCGTGTCGACTGGCTGCCGCAGGAGACGATCCTCTTCGATCGCGCATCGCTGTTTCGCCGTCTGGATGTCGATCTCGACGACAGCGCGGAGTTCCTTGCCGTCGAGGCCATCCTGCTCGGTCGGACGGCAATGGGTGAGACGATGGAAACAGGGCTGTTTCGCGATCGCTGGCGCATCCGCCGGTCGGGCCGGTTGATCCATGCCGAGGAGCTGCGCCTTTCCGATGCCGTGGCGCTGCTCGCTGCAGAGCAGGCGGTGCTCGGCGGGCAGGTGGCTTTTGCGACAGTGCTTTATGCCGGGCCGATGTCGGAAGCCTATCTCTCCAAAGTGCGGCCGTTGGTCGACGGTCATATGGGCGGGGCAAGCGCCTGGAGCGACAAGATCGTCGTGCGTCTTGCCGCAGCCGATGGCTTTGCGCTGAGAAAAATCCTGATCCCGGTCATTTCCGCCTTGCGCAATGGAGCGTCTGTGCCGAAAGTCTGGAACCTATGAGTTCAACAAGCGGATAGACGATGAACCTCACCCCGAGAGAAAAAGACAAGCTGTTGATTTCCATGGCCGCCATGGTGGCCCGCCGTCGGCTGGAGCGCGGCGTCAAGCTGAACTATCCGGAAGCCATCGCCCTTATCAGCGATTTCGTCGTCGAGGGCGCGCGTGATGGCCGTCCGGTCGCAGAACTGATGGAGGCCGGCGCCCATGTGATCAGCCGCGACCAGGTGATGGAAGGCATTGCCGAGATGATCCATGACGTGCAGGTCGAGGCGACATTCCCGGATGGCACGAAGCTGGTGACCGTGCACGAACCGATCCGCTGAGGAGTACGCCATGCTGGAGCTTCGACCCAATTGCGAATGCTGCGACAAGGATCTGCCGCCTGCGAGCGCGGAAGCGATGATCTGCACATTCGAATGCACGTTCTGTGCGGATTGCGTTGAAAATGTCCTCAAGGGTCAGTGCCCGAATTGCGGTGGCAATCTCGTTATCAGGCCGATCCGGCCTGCGGCAAAACTTGCGAACAATCCGGCCTCCACGAAACGTGTTCTGAAGGCCGAGGGCTGCGCGCCCAAGGCGGCTTAAGGAGAGATAGATGATCCCTGGCGAAATCATTGCTGTAAGCGGCGAGATCGAGCTCAATGCGGGTGCGCCGACTGTGACGCTCGAGGTTTCCAATACCGGCGACCGTCCCGTGCAGGTCGGCAGCCACTATCATTTTGCCGAGACCAATGCCGGCCTGTCCTTCGATCGCGACAAGGCCCACGGCATGCGGCTCGACATTCCCGCCGGTACGGCCGTGCGTTTCGAGCCGGGCCAGACCCGCTCGGTGACGCTTATTCCTCTGTCCGGCAAACGTGAAGTCTACGGCTTCCGCCAGCTCGTCATGGGCCGGCTCTAATCAAAAGAAAATGACGGGAGGACATTCATGCGCTTGAAGATCGGGCTCATCGGTGGAGCATTTATGCTGCTTGCCGCAGGTGCTGCCCACGCCGAGGACGTGGACTGCGACAATGCGCAGACACAATCCGATATGACGAGCTGCGCGCAGGCGCGCTATGAAGAGGCCGACAAGGCGCTCAATGCCCAGTACAAGCAGACGCGCGCCGCCATGGTTGCGATCGACAAGGATCTTGATGGTGACATGAAGGGTGCCGAACAGGCGCTTCTCAAGGCACAGCGCGCCTGGATCAATTATCGCGACGCTCAATGTGAGAATTACGGCTTTCAGGCACGCGGCGGCACGATGGAGCCGATGCTGGTGGCGGGCTGCCTTGCTGACCTGACGGATCTCAGGACCAAGGAGCTCAAAGAACTCGCCAATGGAATGAGCCAGTAAGGTGGGCAGGACGATCATGATCGTGGGCAACGGCGAAGTGGGAGAAGGAGGGGCTAAGATCATCGATGCCGCCGACTTCGTCATCCGCTTCAACGAGTGCCGCTCCTATGGCGCCGGCGGCACGCATACCGATGTGGTTGCTGTGTGCAATACCGGCCGGCCCGCTAAGGCCATGCTCTGCTCCGAAAGCTGGCGCATCCATCCCGGTGTTGTCGAAGCCTCGGAAATCTGGAGTGTGCGCGATCCCGAAAAATTCGCGGCGATGCGGGCACTTCTTGCGGCTTCGCACCCGGAGCTCGATGATTTCTGCGACGATTACACCAACCAATTCAGCGTTTTCTGTGCTGAAGCTGGCAAGGTGCATCGGATCGTTGACAAAGAGGTTCATGAAGCCGTCGATCAGGCGCTGTCTGCCTTCTCGCCGGCGCCTTACGTCGTGCCGAGCAGTGGCATGATCGTGATTGGCGAAGTGCTCGACAGATTTCCCGACGACGAGGTGACGCTCGCAGGCTTCGGCCATGTGGGCTGGGAATGGCATCCCTTCGCCGCCGAGAAGCAGCTCGTCGACTCCCATATTGCGGCCGGCCGTCTCAGGCGGCTTGCCGGAAAACCATTCGTCTCTTCCTCCCAAGGAGCCTGATAGATGCCCTACAAGATCTCCCGCAAGGCTTATGCCGGCATGTTCGGTCCGACCACCGGCGACAAGGTCCGCCTTGCCGATACGGAGCTTTTCATCGAGATCGAAAAGGATTTCACCACCTATGGCGAAGAGGTGAAGTTCGGCGGCGGGAAAGTCATCCGTGACGGCATGGGCCAGAGCCAGGTGACGCGGGCAGATGGCGCGGTCGATACCGTCATCACCAATGCCGTCATCATCGACCATACCGGTATCTACAAGGCTGATATCGGCCTGAAGGACGGGCGCATTGCCGCGATCGGCAAGGCCGGCAATCCGGATATGCAGCCGGGCGTCAATATCATCGTCGGTCCGGGCACGGAAGCGATTGCCGGCGAAGGCAAGATCATCACGGCCGGCGGCATGGACAGCCATATCCATTTCATCGCGCCGCAGCAGATCGAGGAAGCGCTGATGAGCGGCCTGACCTGCATGCTCGGCGGCGGCACGGGGCCGGCGCACGGGACACTTGCGACGACCTGCACGCCCGGTCCCTGGCATATTGCGCGCATGATCGAGGCTGCCGATGCCTTCCCGATGAACCTTGCCTTTGCCGGCAAGGGCAATGCCTCGCTTCCGGGCGCATTGCAGGAAATGGTGCTCGCCGGCGCCACCTCGCTGAAGCTGCACGAGGATTGGGGTACGACGCCCGGCGCCATCGATTGCTGTCTGTCGGTTGCCGACGAATATGACGTACAGGTGATGATCCATACGGATACGCTGAACGAGAGCGGCTTCGTGGAGGATACGATCGGCGCGATCAAGGGCCGCACCATCCATGCCTTCCATACGGAAGGGGCGGGCGGCGGCCACGCACCCGACATCATCAAGATCTGCGGCCAGCCGAACGTCATTCCGTCATCCACCAATCCGACGCGGCCCTACACGGTCAACACCATCGCCGAGCACCTGGACATGCTGATGGTCTGCCATCACCTGTCGTCGTCGATCCCCGAGGATATCGCCTTTGCCGAGAGCCGTATCCGCAAGGAGACGATCGCGGCCGAAGACATCCTGCATGATATCGGCGCTTTCTCGATCATCTCGTCGGATAGCCAGGCCATGGGCCGCGTCGGCGAAGTGCTGATCCGCACCTGGCAGACGGCCGACAAGATGAAGCGCCAGCGTGGCCGCCTGAAAGAAGAGAAGGGCGACAACGACAATTTCCGTGTCCGCCGATACGTCGCCAAATACACGATCAATCCGGCGATCGCCCATGGCCTGTCGCATGAGATCGGCTCCATTGAAATCGGCAAGCGTGCCGACCTCGTCCTATGGAACCCGGCCTTCTTCGGCGTGAAGCCAGACATGGTGCTGCTCGGCGGCTCCATTGCCGCAGCCCCCATGGGCGATCCGAATGCGTCGATCCCGACGCCGCAGCCGGTGCATTATCGTCCGATGTTTGCCTCCTTCGGCAAGAGCCTGACGAATTCCTCCGTCACCTTCGTCTCTCAGGCTTCGCTTGATGCCGGTCTCAAGGGCGGCCTCGGCGTCGCCAAGGATCTCGTCGCAGTGAAGAACACCCGCGGCGGCATCTCCAAGGCGTCGATGATCCACAACGACCTGACCCCCCATATCGAGGTCGATCCGGAAACCTACGAGGTGCGGGCGAATGGCGAATTGCTGACCTGCGAGCCGGCGACGGTGCTGCCGATGGCGCAGCGTTATTTCCTGTTCTGAGCCCCACCTTTCATGCGCGGTTTGAAGCTGACAGCGCGATGGCTTATACGGGCAATCGCGCTGTTTTTGTTGTTGGTGGCTGGTGGCACCTTCATTCCAAGGCCTATGCTCGGGGCAGCCGAGGCTTCTCCCGATACGACGTCCTCGCAACGCATTCTGTTGCTTTCCGGCCCGATTCATACGGATATTGCGATCCCGCTTGACGATCGGCTCCGAGCCTCCTTTTCATTCCTTGAGGATGCCGGCATTCCGGTGAGCGATCCTGCAGCACAATGGCTGATTTTCGGATGGGGCGGTCGCTCATTCTATCTGGAGACACCGACCTGGGCCGATCTGAAGCCGATGCCGGTATTTCGGGCGCTGACGATCGACGGATCGGTGATGCATGTCGATGTCGCCGGAGGTATCTCCGAAACCCATCCGGCCGTGACGGTTCTCAATGTCGATGGCGGGCACTTCGAGCAATTGCTCGGCTTCATCAATGACAGCTTCATCCGGGAAAATGGAGCGGTCGTGCCGGTCGGCGACAGGGGATATGGCGACTACGACAGGTTCTTCGAGGCGAGGGGCTATTTCAATGCGCTGTTTGGCTGCAATACATGGACTGCCGCTGCGCTACGGACAGGCGGCTTGCGAACGGGTTTCTGGAACCCGTTGCCCCAGACGCTGGTGCTTTCG
Organism: Rhizobium sp. CF142; assembly: GCF_000281145.1. Lineage (NCBI taxonomy): Bacteria > Pseudomonadati > Pseudomonadota > Alphaproteobacteria > Hyphomicrobiales > Rhizobiaceae > Rhizobium > Rhizobium sp. CF142. Next base: position 27,059 of record NZ_AJWE01000033.1, read on the forward strand.
CTTAGTCTCTATAATTGAAGTATAGAGGCTCTTCTGCAACTTTGCGCTGCTGACGGCGCGGCGTTATCTTCCGTCTTACCCCTTGTGTTTTCGAGACACTGTCCCCCGTTGTTACCCTTAAAGTGAAATCTGAGCATCATTCCCCGACTGGTTGTGAAAATCGGTGGATAGACTGTGATTTTTAAGCCATAGATCATTCTGGAACAGGTGCCGAGAATTCCCCATAAAATGCGTTTGAAATCAAGTTTTTAGATGTATTTCCCATAGTGGACATGCCTGTCCCGAAAAGTTGCACTCTCTGCTAGAAAAAACAGATCGGCCGAATCCCCTGAATTCACTCGAATTTTAGCGATTGGATTAAGACCCCCGCAGCAATTGCAACCCTATCAATGGCCTTGAAACGCTGGGCAGGAAGGTCGATTCTCATGGAAAACTGGATATCGCTTCAGGCTGAGCTAGGCAGTTTCGAGCATCGCAAAACCGTTTATACTTTTGCGCTGAAGATGAGTTTTCTGGCGGTTATTCTGTCCGGCTTCATCATCGTGATCACGCTGCCTCCGCTCAACTTCATGGGAGTGCTACCGATTACCCTCGGGCATGCCATGATCTTTGCCATCATCCTCTCCTGGCTGATCGGCGGAATGGTGTCGGGCGTGCTGTCGCTCGTTGCGGGCTTTGCCATTCATGACCTGACCGTCTCGCGCGCCAAGTTCGAAAAGCTCAGCCGCACAGATACGCTATCCGGGCTCTTGAACCGTCGTGCTTTCACCGATGCCCTGGAAAGGGTGGACGGGGAGGCCTGTCTCGCCATTTTCGATGTCGACCGTTTCAAGGCCATCAACGACCGTTTCGGCCATGGCTGCGGTGATGCCGTCATTACTGCCGTCTCAGCCATGCTTTCTGCGGCTTTCGATGGCGCATCGGTCGTGGCGCGGCTCGGCGGCGAGGAGTTCGGTGTCGTCGTTCAGGGCGGGACGCGGGAGGAGCGGGTGGCGCGCATCGAAGGGGTGAGGGCACAGATTGCCGCGCGGCCGATTCCCGCGGATGGGCATGACGTCACCATCACGATATCGGGCGGTATTGCCGATCTCCACGAGGGACGCGACAAGGAGGCGGTCTATGCCTCTGCCGATAAGGCGCTCTATCTCGCCAAGGCGCTCGGCCGCAATCGTGTCGTCCATGAGCGGGAAGGGCTGAACCATGCCTGGCACGGGCTCGTCGAAAACGGCCTTGGCGTGCAGGGTGTCGGGCCTGACGAGGCGAGCCTGCTGCAGGCATATGGAATCTAGGCTAGCGCGTTACGAAACGTGCATTGGTGCTTGCATCGCGAAGGGCTATTTTGCATGGTCTAGGTTCCAGTTTAACGGATATGTCATGCAGCGCGTCACATCTTACCTTCCCGCCGGTACCCCTTCCTCCCATCCGACCGCACAGGTCAAGCTGCCGCACGATCTGCGGCACCTGCGCCGCAAGCTCCTGCATCTGGAGAACGGCGAGATGGTGATGCTCGATCTCAAGGATCCGGTGCTTTTCGCCAATGGTGACATGCTGGTGCGCGAGGATGGCGAGCTGATCGAAATACTTGCTGCCGACGAGAAACTGTTTGAAGTGCGCGGCCGTGACCGCGCGCATCTGATCGAACTTGCCTGGCATCTCGGCAACCGTCATCTCTCGGCGCAGATCGAGGAGGATCGCATCGTGATCCTGCGCGATCACGTCATCCGCACCATGTTGCAGGGGCTGGGCGCGATGGTGCTTGATATCAACGAGCCGTTCCAGCCGGCGCGTGGCGCCTATCATTCCCACGGCGGACATTTGCACGGGCATGATCATCACGATCACGGCCACAACCATGATCATGAGCATCATGACCACGAGCACCATGATCATGCACATCATGACCATGGACACGATCATCACGACCATGACCACGAGCATGGCCACAACCACGACAACAGCCACCATAAGCACGATTGAGCCTGATGGCTGGGGATCGTGAGCTGCAGGCTTTGCTGCGCCTGACGGCATGGCTTTCGCCGGCTTTTCCCGTCGGCTCCTTCGCCTATTCCGGCGGGCTGGAGCGGGCGGTGGCGGATGGACTCGTCGGCGATGCGGGCATGCTGCGGCGCTGGCTTCAGACGCTGACCAGCAACGGTTCGGTCTGGAACGATGCCGTACTCTTTGCCGCAAGCCATCGTGGTCACAACGATGCCGACCACCTTGCGGAGCTTGCCGAACTGGCAGCAGCGCTTGCCGGCTCGCGCGAGCGGCATCAGGAGACGATGCTGCTTGGCGAAGCCTTCCTGACGGCTGCGCAGGCCTGGCCCGATGACGTCTTCAGCCGGTTGCCGAAGAAGACGGCCTATCCGGTGGCCGTCGGTGCGGTGACGGGCGCGCATGGGATAGCGCTTGAGAAGGCGCTCGCTGTCTTCCTGCATGCCTATCTCTCCCAGGCGGTCTCTTCCGGTATCCGGCTCGGTGTCACGGGACAGAAGGACGGCGTTGCCATTCTTGCCGGTCTGGAGGAGCATGTGATGGATATTGCCGCGCGTGCTGCCCGCTCCAGTGTCGAGGATCTCGGTTCGGCGACGGTTCAGGCTGACATTGCGGGGCTCCGCCACGAGACGCAGGAGACGCGGCTGTTCCGCTCCTGAGCAGGACTTATCCGCGCACCTGCGTCATTTGACGGTGGCGGGAAAGCAGCGCTTCGTTATCATCTGACTTCGATAGGAGTAAGACACATGAAATCAAGAAACGGACCCCTGCGCGTCGGTATCGGCGGACCGGTCGGCTCGGGCAAGACGGCGCTGACCGAAAAGCTCTGCAAGGCGATGCGTGACGACTATTCCGTCGCCGTCGTGACCAACGATATCTACACAACCGAAGATGCCGAGGCGCTGGTGCGCATGCAGGCGCTCCCGTCCGAGCGGATCGTTGGTGTGGAGACTGGTGGCTGCCCGCATACGGCCATCCGCGAGGATGCGACGATTAACCTACAGGCCATCGCAGGTCTCAACGAGCGCATTCCCGATCTCGACGTCGTTTTCATCGAATCCGGTGGTGACAATCTGGCGGCGACGTTCTCGCCTGATCTCGCCGACATCACCATCTATGTGATCTCCGTCTGCCAGGGCGAGGAAATCCCGCGAAAGGGTGGGCCGGGTATCACAAGGTCCGATCTGCTTGTCATCAACAAGAAGGATCTGGCGCCTTATGTCGGGGCTGACCTCGATGTGATGGACCGGGATGCGACGCGCATGCGCGCAACGCGTCCCTTCGTCTTCTCCGACATGAAGCGCGGCGACGGCATCGGTTCGATCGTCGACTTCCTGCGGGTGCAGGGTGGCCTTTAGTTTATTTCGTCGCCCTGAGCTTGGACCTGGATGCCCTGCAGGGTAACGTTGGTAAGAACCAACTAGCGAAGAGCGATGGCGGCGAAGACGACTCTCAATGCGAAGAACCTGGAAGCACTCGGCACACAACGGCTTGCCGAGCTGCTGATCGAAATCAGCACCGGCAGCGCCGCTCACAAGCAACGGCTTCGCATGGAGCTCGCTGGCAACGACAGCAGCGCCGAGATGGCGCGTGAAGTGCGCAAGCGGCTCGCAAGCATCGCTCGCGCACGCACCTTGATAAACTGGCGCAAGGTCAAGAAGATCAAGGCGGATCTTGAAACGCAGCGCAAGGCTATCGGCGATATCGTTGCCGCGGACGATCCGAAAGAAGGCTTCGAGCTGATCTGGCAATTTCTTACGCTTGCCGATTCGATCTTCGAGAGATCCAACAACGGCGGCGACTTGCTGATGGAGAGTTTCCACCAAGCTTGCACGGATGCTGGTGCGATCGCCAAGGCGGCAGGTATCGATACCGATATCCTTGCCGACAAGATTTTCGCCGCCGTCCAAAATAACGCCTACGGCCAGTATGACGGATTGATCCCCGAGATGGTTGCGGCGCTCGGCAACGATGGTCTTGAACATCTGAAAGCCTTGTTCGTACAGTGGTCGAAAGAGCCTCAGGTAAAGCCCGCAGCCGGCGACCGTTGGGTCATCGGCTGGGGCAGCAATGGCGCGGTCTACGAGGACGAAGTCTACGGGGATCGACGCGAGCTGACGGTGCGTATCGCTCTGCAGGAGATCGCCGACGCTCAGGGCGATGTCGACGCATATGTCGCCCAGCAGCCTGCAAAGACCCGCAGGTTCCCTCTGGTGGCTGCAGATATCGCCGGCCGTCTGCTTTGCTCAGGGCGCGCTCACGAAGCACTTCGGACGCTGGATGAAGTCGATACCGGAGGCCGAACCGAAATTCCGGTCGAGTGGCAACTCGCCCGCGTCGAGACGCTCGAAGCCTTGGGACGCGCGGACGATGCTCAGGCGGACCGATGGAAGTGGTTCGAGCAGTCGCTGAACGGCGTGCATCTGCGCGCGTTTCTTAAACGATTGCCAGACTTCGACGATATCGAGGCCGAGGAAAGGGCATTCGCTTATGCCCGGACTATCCCGGATGTCCACAGGGCGCTCGCTTTTTTCCTGGGCTGGCCGGCACTTGCTGAGGCGGCAAAGCTTGTCGTCGAGCGAAAGGCAGAACTCGATGGTGACGTCTATGAACTGATGACACCGGCTGCCGAAGCGCTGGCCGAGAAGCATCCGCTCGCGGCCACAATTGTTTTGCGTTCAATGATCGATTTTACGCTCGATAGCGGGCGATCCAGTCGCTATAAACATGCGGCGCGGCATCTTGCAGAATGCGCGTCTCTCGCCCCCTACATCGTCGACTTCAGCAGCACCGGATCCCACGATGGCTATGTCGCGGAACTGAAGCGCCGACACGGCAAGAAGCATGGCTTCTGGGGCCTGGTACCCTAGATTCAAATCCGCCGCAGCGTGTTGACGTCGCTGATGGCGATGAAGCGGCCGCGTACGGTCACGCCTGCGGATTTCAGCGTCGAGAAGGCGCGGGATAGCGCCTCCGGCGCCAGGCCGAGCTTGCGGGCGAGCAGGTTTTTCGGGAAGGGCAGCCGCAGCGATGCCGTTGCAGGCCCTTCCTCCACGCAATGCGAGAGGAGGTAGTGCGCCACACGTTGCGGCGCCGTCTGCATGCGGTCGTTGGCGAGGCATTCCATCGTCGACAGCAGATGCAGCGACAGGCTGTGCATGATCGCAGTGCCGATCCGCGGGTTTTCAGCCAGCAGGGCGCGCACCTTGCCGATATGGAAGCGGGCAAGGACCGTATTGTCCATCGACTGGGCGCCGTAGCGATAGGTGCCACCCGCCTGGATCAGACATTCGGCGAAGCTGTCGCCTGGCTCGCAGATGCGGATGTCAGCTTCCCGGCCTTCTCCATTCAGACGAAAGAGCCGGACGTAGCCCTCCAGCACGCTGTAGAAATAAACGCCGGGCTCGCCTTCCTGAAAGAGAATGTCGTGCGAAGCGGAAGTGATCACGGTGGAGCAGGCGCGCAGCGCCTCGGTTTCCGCGCTGTCCAGCTCTGCAAATATTCCGGCTCTGGAAAGCAGCGCCCGTTCGCGGCTGCTCGGCATCAGCATCCTGTTCATGTTCCGGCCTCCGGCAGCGGCCAAGGCCGCCAATATCCCCTCGATGATGCCAGAATAGGGGAAGCGGGGCGCGGGGGAATTGATTTTGGTCAAACGCCTCAGGATGGCTTCTTATCGAAGCCGGCGATCGATCGGGATGGTGAAAGACCAGGCGTCCGGACCTTTGCGATTGCCGATGAACCGGCGCATGAACGGCAGGAGGACAAACAGACGCTTGCCGCGTTCGGCCTCCTCGGCAGGTTGGCCATTGCGCGGGTTCCCCCAGCGGTCTTCATAGAGATCCTTGAATAGCGAACTGATCGGGATCATCGCTCTATTCTCCGTCATGTTGAATCGATTCAAAATCTCAATGGATTTATTGAACCGATTCAATCTTCCTCCTCATCCGTAACGCTGTCAAGTTTATTTTGAACCGATACAATTTCTTGCTAGAGTAAGCAAAATTGGTACCCGCAAGGAGTGGCTTTGGGCAAAGGGCATGTGAGACTGGCTGATGTCGCCAAGGCGGCAGGCGTATCGCAGGGCACGGCATCGAATGTATTCAGTCGCCCAGACGTGGTCCGGGAGGAGGTGCGCGAGCGGGTGCTCAATGTCGCCCGCGAGCTCGGTTACGGTGGGCCTGACATCAAGGGCAGGCTGCTCAGGGCAGGGCGGGTGAACGCGATCGGCGTTGCCGCCGTCGAACCGCTCACCTATTTCTTCGACGATCCCTGGGCGCGTTCGCTGATGACCGCGATCGGCGAGGTCTGCGATGCCAGCGGCACCGGTATTGCCGTCGTATCTGCGATGAACGAGGAGCGGCTTGCCTGGAACATCAACAGCGCGCTCGTCGACGGCTTCATTCTGCTGTGCGTGGAAGGCGGAGAGAGGCTGGTGGAACTCACCCGCCAGCGCCAGCTGCCGTTCATCGCGCTGGCGCTCGGTATTGAGGACGAGACGATTCCGGCAATCGGCATCGACAATGTCTCAGGCGGAGCTGCGGCTGCGCGGCATTTGCTGGAACTCGGGCACCGGAACATCGCGATCCTGTCGATCGGCGATGTCGATGGCCTTGTCGGCCTGGTGGCGCCCGAGCGTGTCGATCCTGAAATGGAAGCGACCCCACGCGACCGCATGCATGGCTACTGGCAGGCGTTGGCGGAATACGGCATTCCTCGCGAAGCCGTTCCAATCCAGGGAACATTGCATGACAGGCCGAGCACCATCACGGCGATGGAAACCCTGTTCTCCTCTGCCAATCCACCGACGGCAATTCTGGCAATGTCGGACAAGGTTGCGCTGTTTGCCATGCAGTGGCTCGCCGAGCGCGGGCTAAAAGTGCCAGAGGACGTATCCATTATCGGCTTCGACGGTGTGCCGGAAGCCGCAACCTCGCTTCCGCGCCTGACCACCGTCGCGCAGCCCTTTGCCGAAATCGCACGGCGCGCGGTGACGGCGATCCTCGAAAATACGCTGCCGGAAGATCACGAGGCGCTTGATCTCGAACTTGTCGTGAGAGACAGCACGGCGCCGCCGCATCCACGCTAAGGCTCAGAAAATAAAAAGGCCGGGTCGATGCCCGGCCTTTGCTTCATGGCGTTATTCTTATTCGGCGGCGAAGGGCGGCAGGCGCAGCACGTTGGTGTCGTTGGCAACCTTGCGTTTGCTTTCCGGCTTCTCGATCGCGTTCAGGCGCTCCTCCAGCGAGTCGATGTCGCTGCGGTTCTCGCGGGCGACGCGGGTGAGATCTTCACTCGACATCGGCAGGTCCTCCTTATCCTTCTTGCCGACCAGGCGGCCGAAGATCCAGCCGAGCAGGCGGGAAAGATCGTCCATGATCAGGAAGAAGGAGGGCACGACGACGAGCGAGAGCACCGTCGAGACGATAATGCCGCCGATCACCGCGATCGCCATCGGCGCGCGGAACGAGCCGCCTTCGCCGACGCCGAGCGCGGAAGGCAGCATGCCGGCCGACATGGCGATCGAAGTCATGATGATTGGCCGTGCGCGCTTGCGGCCGGCTTCGACCATGGCCTCGACGCGGGGCATGCCCTGATGGCGCATCTCGATCGCGAAATCGACGAGCAGGATGGCGTTCTTGGTGACGATACCCATCAGCATAAGAATGCCGATCATGACAGGCATCGACAGCGGATTGCTGGTGACGATCAGGCCCGCCGCCACGCCGCCGATGGCGAGCGGCAGCGAGAACAGGATGGTGAAGGGCTGGATAATATCCTTGAAGAGCAGGATCAGCACCGTCAGCACCAGGAGGAGGCCCATCAGCATGGCGTTGACGAAGCTCTGCTGCATTTCGGTCTGTACCTTGGTGTCGCCGCTTTCAGCAAGGTGCACGGTGGCCGGGATCTTGGCGTCATTGACGATCTGGCGGAAGCGGGCCGAAGCCGTGTCGAGCGCCACGCCCTGCGGCAGGTCGGAGCCGATCGAGACGACGCGGTAACGGTTGTTGCGCTTGATCGAGCTTACGCCTTCCGAATAGTCGATATTGGCGACGGTTGCGAGGGGCACGGTGCCGCCGCTGGCCGTCTGGATCTTCAATGCCCGGATGGCGGCGAGATCGCGGCGCATGTCGAGTGACGCCTGAACCCGGATCGGAATCTGGCGATCGTCGAGCGAGATCTTGGCAAGGGCCGCATCGACGTCGCCGATCGTGGCGACGCGGATCGTCTCGGAGATCTGCTGCGGCGTGATGCCGAGGCGGGCGGCCTCGTCCTTGCGCGGACGGACCTGCAGTTCCGGACGGGGAAGGGCGCCGTCGGCGCTGACATTGGCCAGCAGCGGATCGGCGCGCAGCTTGGATTCCAGAATGCCGACCGCGTTATTCAGGTCCTCCTCGTTCTTGGAAAGGAAGTTGAACGAGAGGTCGCGTTCGCCGCGGTCGTTGAGCTTCAGAATATGGACGTCGGGAATGTCGCGCAGCTTAGCGAAGACTTCCTTTTCGATATCCCATTGCGGACGTTCGCGGCCGTGGACCTCCACTTTCGGCAGTTTCGGGCCGATAACGGGGATATGGCCGAGCACGTCGTTGACCACCTTCTTGACCAGCGACTGGTCGAGCTTGTCGAGTGCGAGCGTGATGGTCGCTCGGCGCAGTTCGAGTTCGCCCTTCGGCGATGCGCCGCCGAGGACGAAGACGCTATCGACGCCGTTGATGTCCTTGACCCGGTCATAGATCGCATCCGTCGTCTTCTCTGTATCGTCAAGCCGTGCGTTGGGCGGCAGCTCGACGGAGAGAACGATGCGCGAGGCATCTTCGGGCGGCAGGAAGCTGCCGGGCACCTGCATGAGCAACATGACAGAACCGACCAGAAAGCCGATCGCCACAAGCAACGTCGCATAACGCGTGTACCAGTGGCCGGTCGTGCCGCGTATGAGATGCGTGTATCCACGCATCAGCAGACCGTCATTGTCGTGATGGTCTTCCATGCCGTCTTCGGCACGCATCAGATAGGCGGCCATCATCGGGGTGATGAGGCGCGCGACCATCAGCGAGAAGAAGACGGAGAAAGCGACCGTCAAGCCGAACTGGATGAAGTATTGACCCGGAATGCCCGGCATGAAGGAAACCGGCACGAAGACAGCGATGATCGTGAAGGTGGTGGCGATGACGGCAAGGCCGATTTCGTCCGCCGCTTCGATCGCCGCCCGATAGGGCGTCTTACCCATCTTGATATGGCGGGCGATGTTTTCGATTTCCACGATCGCATCGTCGACGAGAATACCTGTCGCGAGCGTCAAAGCCAGGAAGCTGACGAGGTTCAGCGAGAAGCCCATCATGTCCATGACCCAGAAGGTCGGAATCGCGGAGAGCGGCAGCGCGATGGCTGAAATCAGGGTCGCGCGCCAGTTCCTGAGGAACAGAAGGACGACGATGACGGCGAGCAGCGCGCCTTCGAGCAGCGTATGGATGGCGGCTTCATAGTTGCCGTACGTGAAATAGACCGAATCGTCGATCATCTCGATCTTCACATTCGGGTTTTCGCTCCGCACCTTGTCGAGGCTCTGCCCCACGGTTTCGGCGACGCTGACTTCGCTGGCGCCCTTCGAGCGGAAGACGCCGAAGGTGACAACAGGCGTATCGTTGAAGCGCGAGAAGGATTTCGGCTCCTCGTAGGTGTCCTTGATGACGCCGAGATCAGACAGCTTGACGAAACGGCCGCTCGGCAGCGCTATCGTCGTGTCTGCAAGCTCGGCGACATTGCGGGCGTCGCCGAGAACGCGGATCGCCTGCTCGCTGCCCGCCACCTGGCCGCGGCCTGAGCCGAGATCGACGTTGGTGCCGCGCAGTTGCTGGTTCACGCTTGCAGCGGTGATGCCGTAGGCGTTCAGCTTATCAGGGGTGAGTTCGATGCGCACTTCGCGCTCTGCGCCGCCGTAACGGTCGACACGGCCGATGCCGGCCTGGCCTTGCAGTGCACGCTTGATGGTATCGTCGACGAACCAGGAGAGTTCTTCCAGCGACATATCGGGCGAGGAAACGGCGAAAGTCTGGATTGCCTGGCCTTCGACATCGACCTTTGTGACGATCGGCTCCTCGGCCGTTGCCGGCAGATCGCTGCGAATGCGGTCGATCGCGTCCTTGACGTCCTGTACGGCCTGTTCCGTCGGCACTTCCATCCGGAACATGACGTTGGTCTGCGAGCTGCCGTCGGTCACCGTCGACTGGATTTCGTCGATGCCGGTGATAGAGGCGATCGCGTCTTCGATCTCCTTCGTCACCTGCATTTCGAGTTCGGCCGGCGAAGCGCCGCTCTGCGTTACGCTGATCGAAACGAGCGGCACATCAATGTTCGGGAAGCGCGTGATCGGCAGCTTGTTGAAGGATTGCATGCCGATGAATATCAGCAGGCAGAAGGCCAGGAGCGGCGCGATCGGATTTCGAATGGACCAGGCTGAAAAATTCATCGGATGGTCTCTTTAGTTGGAAGCCGAGGGCTGTTCGCGCACCGGAGTGATGTGGTCGCCGTCGCGGACATAGGCGCCCGCCTTGGCCACGACTTCGTCGCCGGTCTTCAATCCACTTGTGATTTCAACATAGGCTCCGTCCTGGATGCCGGTCTCGATCTTGGCGAATTTCACCACGCCATTCTCGACCCTTCGGGCGGAGGAGCCTTCGCTGCCGGTGAGCACCGCAGTCAGCGGAAGCGATACGCCCTCGGTCTCACGGACGATGATCTCGGCGCTGCCATACATGCCGGAACGCGCCTTGCTGTCATCGTCGATGGAGATATGGACGAGGCCCAGGCGGGTGACCGGATCGACGGTCGGCGACACAAGGCGCACCGCGCCGGAAAGCTTCTCGCGGCTGCCGGAAAGCGAAATCGTCGCCTTCTGGCCGGCCATGACCCTGACAATGTCGCTTTCGGCGACTTCGGCGACAAGTTCCACGTCGCCGTCGCGGATGATGGTGAACAGCGGGTTGCCGGTACCGGCTGCAATAGCGCCGACTTTGGCGTTCTTGGCTGAGATGATGCCCGCGACCGGCGTCTTCACATCGGTGCGCGCCAGCTTCAGGTCCGCATCGGCGATCTGGCTGTCGAAGACCTTGAGGTCGGCTTCGGCGACCTCGATTGCCTGCTCGGCGGAAGAAACGCGGGCATTGGCGGCTGCGGCGGTTGCATCGGCCTGCTCGACCTGGGCGGTCGAAACCGTGCCTTTCTTGCCCATTTCCTGGGCACGGGCCTGCTGCTGCCTTGCCTGCTCGGCATTGGCCTGCGCCTCGATGAGCTGTGCGCGCAGCTGGGCAAGACTTGCCTCGCCCTTGGCTTTCGTCGCCATCATCTGGCTCTTGGTCAGGACCAGAGCATCATCGTTCAGTGTCGCCAGAGTGCTTTCCGCCTGAACCTTGTCGCCGACATCAGCCTTCAGGGTGCGGATGGAGAGGCCTTCGACCTGCGGCTGGATATAGACTTCCTCGACGGGCTTGACAGTTCCCGTGCCGATGACACGGTCGACGAGGGTGCGGTTCACCGCCGTGGTGACGACGATTGCCGGCAGGTTCTGGGAAGCCTGGGCCTGCGGATGCGTGGCCTGGGGTTCCTGAGCAAATACAGCCGAGGCCGCAAAAGCGGTGGCAAGGAGAACCGAGACCGCAGAAGCGGCGACAGGGAAAGTGGAGGCGCGTAGTAGTGCTTGCGGCTTGAGTGCCATGCGTCGTCGTCCAATCTCTTGACGGGATCGGCCGAACTCGCGCGTTCTCAAACAGGCTCGCGGTCGGGCGAATGCCGTCTTCCAAATCTCAGAGGTATTTACCCGCATCCCACTTGCCGGAGCTTATCGTCCCTATCCGGCAAATCCGGCTAGTACGTGGTATCGATTTGCTCCACGTGCAAGCCCGGCAGAAAATAATTCCCCACGAGATACTATTAATTACCATTGCGGGGCTCATCAATCACCTCAGGGTTATGTGAACATGACGATGATTGATCGGCTCTCATATGCTTGACGTTTGACGCCTGACAAATGCGACAGTTGCAAGGCGATTTTTTTCATTGAGTGCAAAAAAATAAAAACGCGCGGGAGGTTTTCCCGCGCGCGTTGCATTTCGGCATCGATACGCCGTTACTTGGCGGCAGCGTCGGTGATGTCGTGGGTCCAGGCGCCCGAGGGTTCCTTGTTGATGATCTTCTGGTCGAGCAGGGCCTTCGCCGTACGATCATAGAGTTTCGTGTCGAGCTTGCCGGTGCCGTCACCGATCAGCTTGGCAACTTCGCCCATCATGCGCTTCTGGTGGTTTTCGTCCTGGCCACCGGCGTCGACGACGATTCCGGCTGCTTCATCCGGGTTCTCCATGGCGTATTTCCAGCCCTTCATGGAGGCGCGGACGAACTTGACCATCTTTTCCTTAAAGGCCGGATCCTTCAGCTTTTCTTCCGACGCATAGAGACCGTCCTCGAGGAGATCGTTGCCCATGGCAGTATAGTTGAAGACGGTGAGATCTTCCGGCTTCAGGCCGGCATCGATTGCCTGCCAGTATTCGTTATAGGTCATGACGGAAATGCAGTCGGCCTGCTTCTGCAGCAGCGGCTGAACGTCGAAGCTCTGCTTGAGTACCGTCACACCATCAGGGCCGCCATCGGTCTTGAGGCCGAGCTTGCTCATCCAGGCGAAGAAAGGATATTCGTTGCCGAAGAACCAGACGCCGAGCGTGTGGCCCTTGAAGTCCGCTTCGGTCTTGACCGGGCCGTCCTTGCGGCAGATCATTTCCATGCCCGACTTCTGATAGGGCTGGGCGATGTTGACCAGCGGAACGCCCTTTTCGCGGGCAACCAGCGCGCCACCCATCCAGTCGACGATCACATCGGCGCCGCCGCCGGCGATCACCTGCTCGGGAGCGATATCGGGTCCGCCTGGCTTGATATCGACGTCGAGGCCCTCTTCTTCATAATAGCCCTTGTCCTTGGCGACGTAGTAGCCAGCGAATTGCGACTGGGTGACCCACTTCAACTGGAGCGCCACTTTGTCGGCCGCCATCGCGTGGGCGGCGGCAAGCGACATGGCGCTCGCCATCATTGCAACCATCAATTTTTTCATTTTCTTGTTCCCTCTGAAGTTATGCCCAGACCCTGGTGCGGGGTCGGGGCACGTCTAACCACCACGGATAGACGGATGCCAGAACGTCACCGCCCTCTCGGCAAGGGCGACGACACCATAGAAGATCGAGCCTGCAAGCGCCGCGACGGCGATCTCGGCCCAGACCATGTCGACATTCATGCGGCCGATCTCCGTGGAGATGCGGAAGCCCATGCCGACGATCGGCGTTCCGAAGAATTCCGCAACGATGGCACCAATCAACGCCAGCGTCGAGTTGATCTTCAGTGCATTGAAAATGAAGGGCATTGCGGCCGGAAGCCGGAGCTTCACGAGCGTCTGCCAGTAGTTCGAGGCATAGGTGCGCATCAGATCGCGCTCCATGTTGCCGGAGGCGGCAAGTCCCGCAACGGTGTTCACCAGCATCGGAAAGAAGGTCATGATGATGACGACGGCGGCCTTGGACGGCCAGTCGAAGCCGAACCACATGACCATGATCGGTGCCACGCCGATCATCGGCAGGGCGGAAACCAAATTGCCGATCGGCAGCAGGCCGCGGCGTAGAAAGGCGAAGCGGTCGGCAAGGATGGCGACGACGAAGCCGCTGACGCAGCCGATGGCGTAACCGATCAGAACGGCCTTGAAGATCGTCTGCCTGATGTCTTCGCCGAGGATCGGCAGGGAACCCACGATGCGTGCGCCGATCGCGGACGGCGGCGGCAGTAGCACGAAAGGGATACCGGCGCCGCGCGTGATCGTTTCCCAGACGATGAGGATCCAGGCGCCGAAGATTGCCGGGATCAACAGGCGCAGCAGCCACTGGCTGGGGGGGG
>NZ_AJWE01000034.1:0-26014 GCF_000281145.1 Rhizobium sp. CF142
GCGTTGTCGGAAGCCTTGCCGACGCGATAACCCGTGGAAACGTGGTTCTGCGTGCTGTTGAGGCCCTGGTTGACGCTGCGAAGCGTCTGGAGAGCGGCCTGAGCGGAATTGTTCGTGTTAATGCTCGTCATAAGTGTGTCCCCTAGAAAACTAGATACAAAAAAGGAGGACATACCGGACTATGAATACCGGCGATGACGGACCAGCTTCATGCTACTCGGTGCCTTTGTTTCTTGGCCCAAACCCGTCATGTCGAGGGCAATCTCGCAGCCAATACTTGCCAACTTCTTAAAAGCGGAGTTCCTCGCTAAACCGCTTCAATCGTATAGTTAATGTTGTTTGAATTCTGTTTTGAAGTGTCAGCTTTTCTCGGAAAGCGAGCATTCGACTGCACCGGTTTCAAGCAAGCTTCGAATGCCAGTATGGCAGAAGCCGGGATAGTATTGTCGGGCAACCTGCTTTTTGCGGGACGGCCTGATTGCGCGTCCCGTCGATCACCATTTCATGCCGGAACATTTCCTCACGGAGTTAGGTTTTGAACAGCAAAGTTTCGTTCTCGGCGGCATCCCGCGACTACCAGGCGGGCCGCTATACACAATCTCTGGCGACGCTCAACCAGCTCATCGACACTCAGAAGGACGCCAAGACCTACGCTCTCCTGGCCAAGAACCTGTTGCAACTGGGCTTCAAGTCTGATGCAGCCAAGGCCTATGGCCTCGCAGCCGATTGCGCCGGGCAAGGCGGGTTCGAATTCCTGAAGACTGCCGCTAAACTCCACCTGGAAGCCGGCAACGACGACGATGCCCTGCTGATCGCGATGCGCAATCTCGGCAAGGCTCAGGAGGATGCGGAACTCGCATTCATTATCGCAACGATCTATGTACGCCGGCAGCGGCGGGATCTGCTGCGCCCCTTCAAGAAGATCCTGTCCGAAAGCATGAACCCGGATCATATGCGTCTCGCCGCGCTGCTGCTCAGCGACGACCTCATGGATGAGACGAACCAGCAGCTCGCCCGCAACCTCTTCCGGCGCTTCCCGGGCAACCTCGCCTTCCGTTTTCTGTATCTCGTCTGCGTGCGCGAATTCAACGAATTCGATGAGGCGAACAAACATCAGGCGCCTATCGACGCCGCCCTTGCCAAGGGCGAGGTCGATACGCTGAGGAAGGACAACCCGTTCTATCATCTGCATTGGTGCGGCAACGAGGATTTCAATCGCTATGCGACGATCGGCACGCAGCCGCTGGACCCGGTGCGCGTGGGTTATCGACGCGGTCTGCCGCATACCTGGTCCGACAAAATCCGCATCGGCTATATGTCCTCGGACTTGTGGGACGGTCACGCGACGATGAAGCTGCTGCAGCGAGTTCTCGAGCTGCATGATCGCAACCGGTTCGAAATTACGCTCTTCGATCACACGCAACCCGAGTTTCTGGAGAAGAACGTCACCGATCGCAGCCGGTGGGGCAAGATCGTCGATACATACGGCCTGTCGGACGCAGCTGTCCTGAATGCTGTTCGCGCCGAGAATATCGACATCATGGTCGACCTCAAGGGCCACACCTCAGGAAGTCGCGCCTCCTCCTTCAATCAGCCGCTGGCGCCGATCCAGGTGGCCTGGTTGGGTTTCCCTGGCAGCACACTCAATATCGACCTCGACTATGTCATCGGCGATCACTCGGTGCTGCCTGACGTCGCCAAGCCCTTCTACCATGAGAAATTCCTGCGCCTGCCGGAGAGCTATCAGCCGAACGATCCGGCGAACCGCCCTCGGCCGCAGCCGGTCACGCGCGAACAGCTTGGCCTACCGGAAAACACCTTCATTTTCGCGTCTTTCAACGGCAACCGTAAGATCACCTCGCAGGTGGTCGACAGCTGGAGCCGGATCCTCAAGCGTGCGCCTGACAGCGTACTCTGGTTGATGGCGAATACGACCCGCAACAAGGAAAACCTGCTGGAGCGTTTCCAGGCCAATGGTATCTCGGCAAAGCGGATCATCTTCTGCCCGCGTGCGCCTTACGAGCAACATATCAGCCGTCAGCAGGCGGCCGATCTCGGTATCGACACATTCCCTGTCAACGGTCACACCACCACCTCGGAGCAGCTCTGGGGTGGCCTGCCCGTCCTGACGGTGAAAGGCACCAACTTCGCCTCACGCGTCAGCGAAAGCCTGCTCAGGGCTATCGACCTGCCGGAACTCGTCGCCGACGATCTCCAGGCCTACGAGGATCTCGCCGTCGAGCTTGCTCTCAACCCCGAGCGCATCGCCGGCTACAAAGAGCACCTTCAGGAGAAGCGCTATATTGCGCCACTCTTTGATGCCGAACGCTTCTGCCACCACCTCGAACATGCCTATGAACTGATAGCGGACCGAGCCAAGCAGGGTCTTGACCCTGATCATCTCGACGTACCGGCACTGCCGCCGCGCACCGAGCCCTTCGGCTCGAACAGTTGAGTGGAGGCCGCATTCAATATCGCAAAGCCCGCCGGAGCGATCCGGCGGGCTTTGTGCTTGTAAGAGAAGGAATGTTGCCCGACCGGTTTTACCGGTCAGTTGTCCGTCAGCTGAAGGAGCGCACGAGACTGCCGACCAGAAGGTTCCAGCCGTCGATCAACACGAAGAAAAGGATTTTGAATGGTAACGAGATCGAGGTCGGCGGCAGCATCATCATACCCATTGCCATGGTAATCGTTGCAACGATCAGGTCGATGACGAGGAAGGGCAGAACGATGAGGAAGCCGATTTCGAAGCCGCGCCGGATCTCCGAGATCATAAAGGCGGGAAGAAGGATGCGGTAGTCGATCGGCTCAGTCGTCTGGATATTCTGGCCGCGCTCGCGGGCAAGGTCGGCGAAGAGCGCCAGATCCTTGTCGCGGGTATTGGCCGACATGAATGTACGGAACGGCTCGGCAATGCGCTGAACTGCCGTTGCCTCATCGATCTGGTTGGCAAGCAACGGCTGAACGCCGTCCTGCCAGGCCTTATCGAAGGTCGGCGACATGACGTAGAAAGTCATGAACAGCGAAAGCGAAAGAAGGATCATGTTCGAGGGGGTCGACGACAGGCCCATGCCCGAACGCAGGATCGAAAAGGCGATGATGAAGCGCGGGAAGCTCGTCACCATGATGAGGATACCCGGCGCGACCGAAAGCACGGTCAGCAAGCCGAATGTCCTGATGATCCAGGCGGCGACGGAGCCGTCGACCGGGATATTCAACAGATCAGTCGGCAGCTGCTGGGCTACCGCCAGTTCCGGCACCGCCATCATGGCGGCAAGGAAAACTATAAGTCGAATCATTCGATGACAAAGGTCCTGAACATGACCTTCGATACGCGCCCTTGAGAGCGAAGGTCAACACGTTCCTGGATGTCATCCTTGAGATATTGAAAGCCCCGCGGCCCTTCGATCTGTTGAAGGGAAATGGTCCTGACATAAGCGAGGATATCCTGATGAATATCCTCGGCGACCTTGACATCCGGCGGCCCGTTGAACATCAGCGCCACCTCGAGTCGGATCCAGTTTTCCGAGGGATAGGCGAGGTTCGAGGTGACCGGGTCGAGCAGCACAATGTTGTTGGCTTCGTTCGCGATTTTCGGAAGACCACCCTCGGCCTTCTTCTTGGCCTCGGCCTCTTTCGCCTGTTCAGCCTCTGTGGCACTGCGGATGTTCGGGGCCACCATGTTGCCGACCGCCCAGCCGCCGCCGGCGCCAACGAGCGTCAGCACGGCAAGGCCGATGATCGTCATCACCATGCCGCCCGATTTCTTTTTGCCTTCGCCTGTTTCGTTGTCTGCCATCTTGGTTCAGCCTCAAAGTGGCGAGAAGAGATCGACGGCCTGCTGGCCGCGCGGCGGCTGCTGCACTTCCATCAGGCGGCCACGGCCACCATAGGAAATGCGGGCTTCGGCGATCTTGTCGTAGGAGATCTGGTTGTCGGAATTGACGTCCTGCGGACGTACGATACCGGCGACGTTGAGGATACGCAGTTCCTGGTTCAGGCGAACTTCCTGCGAACCGCTGATAACCAGGTTGCCGTTTTCGAGAATGCCGGTGACAACAGCGGCAACCAGAAGGTTGAGCTTGTCGGTACGCTCGATCTTGCCCTTGCCGTCAGTGCTCGTGTCGGAGCCGTAGGTCAGGTCCGTCTTGGACTGCGGCGTCCAGCCGAAGACCTGGGCGTTGACATCCCAGTTCATGCCGCTCGAATTCTTGCGGCTGCGATTGGTCTCGTTGTCGAAGGATCCCTTATCATTGATCTGGATATCGACCGTCAGGATGTCGCCGACGTTGAGCGCGCGCGCATCCTTAAAGAGCGCGGCCTGCGAATCGCTCCACAGCGAATAGCCCTGGGCCACCGCGCGCGGCTGCTTCGGATAGAGCCCCATCTGCGGCGTCTGGCCGTAGGCGAGACCGCTGCCGATCGGGCTCATGGCAGGCGCGCGGCCGATCTCGTTGACTGCCGTGGACTGGCAGCCTGCAAGGAGTGCGACGGCGACAATCACAGCCGGTAAACGCTTATTCATGAAGGATCCTTCGAGGTATTGGGATCAGATGCACTTGCAATGATACCGGCGATTTTTGCGGCCTTGGTGGAATCCATCTCGTTCAGAATCAGGCTGGACTGGCGCGGCCCGAGCCGCATGATGACGGCGGCGGCCAGTTCGGGCCTGACGTCCTGCAATTGCAGGGCTGCCGCATCCGGCTTCATCTTCTTGTAGATATCCGTCAGGCCGGCCTCGGCCTGTTTGAGGAAATCGTCGCGCCGCTTCAGCCAGTCCTGGTATTCGGCTTTGCGTTTGTCCATCTCGGCAACGCGGCTGTCGATATCGGCGCGTAGCTTCTCGAGCTCCTGTTTCTGCAGGAGGTAGCGCTGATCGCGGGCTGGATCGGCGATATTCGTGCAGAACTGCTTGACCTCGTCCGTCGGAGTGATGTCGCCTGCCGGCGCCACTTCCTGGGCGAAGGCGCCGGGAATGGAAAGCAGCACGAGGCCTGCGGCCGGCAATGCCAGCCGGCGCAACAGATCGACGATCGGGTTCCGGTTGGTGATCTCCATCATTGCAGCACAAGCTCCGCCTGCAGGGCGCCTGCAGATTTGATGCCCTGGAGAATGGCGATGATGCCATCCGGTTTGACGCCGATATTGTTGAGACCGGCAACGAGAGTGCGCAGGTCAGGACCGTCGATGATAGCGACCCGTCCGCCCGTTTTCTGCGCCTGGATATCCGTCTGCGGCTGAACAGCGGTCTCTCCGCGCGAGAAGGGCTCCGGCTGGATGATCTGCGGCGTTTCGGTCACCTGCACGGTCAATGTGCCATAGCTGACGGCGACCGGCGAGACGCGGACATCCGAGCCGATGACGATCGTGCCGGTGCGTTCGTTGATGACGACCTTGGCCGGCGTATCGGTTTCGACCACGAGGTTTTCGATATCGGCCATCAGGCGCGTAAGATCGGCCTCGCGCGGCTTCTCGATGACGACTTCCTGCGAATCCTTGGCTTCCGCGACCGGACCGCCGAAACGTGCCTTGGCGTAGCCGTTGACGATATCGGCAATGCGGATCGCGGTGGAGAAGTCCGGATTGCGAAGCTGCAGGACGAGGTTGACCGAATCCTTGAAGCGGGACGGCAGCTCGCGTTCGATGATGGCACCACCCGGTACACGGCCGGCCGTTGTCACACCCTCAGTCACGGTCGCGGCCTGTCCCTGCGCCTGAAAGCCAGTGACGACGGCGGCGCCCTGGGCGACGGCATAGATCTGGCCGTCGGCGCCCGACAGCGAAGTCATGATGAGCGTGCCGCCGCGCAGCGAGGTCGCATCGCCGAGCGAGCTGACCGTCACATCGATTCGGCTGCCGGGGCTTGCGAAGGGCGGCAGATTGGCGGTGACCATTACGGCCGCCGTATTCTTGGCGTTCGACTGGCTGCCCTGCGTGGAGATGCCGAGGTTCTGCAGCATCGCGCGCATGGACTGCTCGGTGAAAGGCGAAGCACGGAAACCGTCCCCGGTTCCCTGCAGGCCGACGATAAGGCCGTAGCCGATGAGCTGGTTGTCGCGGCCGGCCTGAAGCGAGGCAATGTCCTTGATGCGGGACGTCAGCGCCCATGCAGGCGCGACATCAGTCAGGCTCATCGCCAGAACCGCAACCAGGCTCAGGATACGAAAGAAGAACTTCATTTTGCCCTCACATGGACCGTACCGTCGGCAAGCACAGTGCCGCTGACGATGACGCCGGAATCCATATTGCGTGCACGGATCATCTGGCCGGTCGTACCATCTTCAAGAGGCGAGCCGGCAGCGGAAATGGTCATCTGGCCAAGCTGGAAGACCAGGCGGATATTGGAACCGCGCGTGACCGTATAGGGCTCGCGCAGGGCGGAGATCGAAATCGTCCGCCCCGGCAGGAGCGTGCGCTTGGAAACCAGACCCTCGACCTCGGAGACAGACTTTGCGTAGTCTCCGGCGAGGTTGGGATTGGTGACCTCGACTTCCTGAAGCTGAGAGCTCGAAATCGTGTCGCCGGGATAGATGATCGTCGTGGGGACGACGGCATAACCCATGCCGGCATCCGCTGCTGCCGGCATGACCATGCCGGCGATTGCGATCGTGGCCGCAGCCACCCATCCTTGGATGTGTCCTGCCCGGCGAAACATCATGTTCGGCCCTTCCCTCTTACTTCAGGTTCTTGCTGACGATGGATGCCATTTCATCAGCTGTCGTGATCACCTTGGAATTCATTTCATAAGCGCGCTGGGCCGATATCAGCTCGGTGATTTCCTTGACCGGATCGACGTTCGAGGATTCCAGGTAGCCCTGCTTCAGGTAGCCCATATTGTCTTGGTCAGGATTGCTGATGACCGCTTCGCCGGATGCCGGCGTTTCCTGGAAGAGGTTGTCGCCAATCGGCTGCAGGCCTGCCTCGTTGACGAAGTCGGCGAGGGTAAGCTGACCGAGAGTGGTCGGAGTGGTCTGACCGGGCAGCTTGGCGGTGATTTCGCCGGAGCGGCTGATCGTCAGTTCGGTGGAGCCCTGCGGGATAGTGACGCCGGGGATGACTTCATAACCGTCGATGTTGACGAGCTGGCCCTGATCGTTCTTGTTGAGCGCACCGGCACGGCTGTAGAGCGTCGTACCATCCGTCGACTGAATCTGGAAGAAGCCCTTGCCGACGATTGCGACGTCGAGGTCGTTGCCGGTCTGGGTCAATTCGCCCTGGAGATGCAGGTTGCGCACGGCCGAGGTCTGGACGCCGAGACCGATGTTGGCGCCTTCGGGAACGACAGCCTGGTTGGCGCGGTTGGCGACACCCTTGGCGCGTTCGGTCTGATAGAGAAGGTCGGTGAACTCGGCGCGGGCGCGCTTGAAACCGGTCGTATTGATGTTCGCGATGTTGTTCGCGATGACTTCCAGGTTGGTCTGCTGGGCATCCATGCCCGTTGCTGCGATGGCGAGCGCTCTCATGTGTTCGTCCTCAAATCAGTTACATCTGCATCTTGGTGACTTCGAGGAAGGCCGAGACGACCTTGTCGCGAATGGCGATTGCAGTCTGGAGCGTCTGCTCCGCCTGCAGCATGGAATCGACGACTTCGCGGGTGGAAGCCGTGCCCTTGATGCCGGCAAAGGACATGTTTTCCGCGCCCTTCAGGCTGCTGACGGCTTCGGTCGCCATGTTGCCCATGACGGAGGCGAAGCTCAGGCCGCTGGACGCACCGGCCGCAGCAGATGAGGTTGCGGTCGAAGAGGAGGCGGAATTTTCGGTATCGATGGCGCCCAGGGCGCGGGTCATCGAGAGATTGCTTACATTCTGTACGCTGCTGATCATTATTGTCCGCTCTTCAGGAGATCGATCGTCGAGGAAATGAGGTCGCGAGTCTGCTTGATCGTCTGCAGATTGGCATCATAGGAACGGTTGGCTTCGCGCATGTCGGCCATCTCGATCAGGATGTTGACGTTCGGCATCTTGACGATGCCCTTTTCGTCCGCAGCAGGATTGCTCGGGTCGTATTCCTTGGTGAAGTCGCCTTCGTCCGTACCGATTTTCTTGACGTTGACGGTCTCGACGCCGCTGGCGCGATCCAGTTGCTGGCCGAAGGTGATGGTCTTGCGGCGATAGGGATCGGCACCGGGTGTGTCGCCAGTCGAGCGGGCGTTGGCGATGTTTTCCGA
The DNA here is from genome assembly GCF_000281145.1 of Rhizobium sp. CF142. NCBI lineage: Bacteria > Pseudomonadati > Pseudomonadota > Alphaproteobacteria > Hyphomicrobiales > Rhizobiaceae > Rhizobium > Rhizobium sp. CF142. The sequence continues at coordinate 8,169 of NZ_AJWE01000034.1, forward strand.
GACGATGCGCAGACGTGTCGACTGCGACTCGAGCCCGGAACCTGCGATTTTCATTGCTGCTGAAAGCGGATCCATGAGTCTACTTCCTTACGGTCATCAACATCATTCGATGAAAGGAACTGACCAACGAGGTATTCAGGTCGTACTGACGCTTGATCTCGCCGGATTTGGAGAGTTCTTCGGCCACACCGACGGTGTTGCCGGATTCCTGAACGCCGATTTCCTGATCGAGTGCTGCATCCTTCACGTCGATGTCGCCGCTCGTGCTGAAATCGTTGCCGCTCAGATGCATCGGATTGGTGCGCGCCATGGTGACGTCCGACTGGTCGAGCACTGCCTGAAAAGGCGTCACGTCCTTCGCACGGAACTTCGGCGTGTTTGCATTCGCGATGTTGCCGGCAACAACCTCCTGACGAATCGTCAGCCATTCCGCCTGCTTTGAAGCCAAGTCGAAAAGTTGAATCGGTTGCATGAGAACTCTCCGTTTTTACTACGCCGAACCTAGGGCGGTAATCTTGCGTGGGACTTACGGTAAATGCAGGCTTTACAAGCCATTCTTCGAGATTACTTGCAGACAGCGACCAACCGCCGGCCGGCCGTTTCTCCGACAGGGCCTCACGGCGATTCGTCTTTTTGCCTGAACTAGTTGTTCTGGTAGATCTCACCCTTGGAAGTAACGATCACCCACTTGCCGTCGCGCTGTTCCAATGTGGCAAGGCGGCTTTCGTCAGGCAGGATCGAGCCGACGCGCACGACATACATGCCCGAGGGATCTTCAATGAGCGCCCGGCCGTTGGCCACGTGCAGCAGACGGAAAGAGCCTTTACCGGGGAAGGGCTGATCCTCCATCGAGGCGTCGCCGTTGCGCTCCTTGCCGAGCTCGGAAACGGTTGCCGTCGTCATATTGTCGATCGGCGGAACTTTCTTACCTTCATCGTTCTTGTTGACCATGGCGAGTGGTGAAACGCTGAAGACGTTGCGCGCCGGCCAGTTCGGCAATTCACGAGAGGCATTGCTATCGGCAACGCTGATGCCGAACTTGTCCGCGTTGAAGAAGACATACCAGGGGAAGAAGGCGGAGGCGCCGGCAAGTGCCAGACCCAAAAAGGTCAGCGCGCGGTCAAGCAGCACTCCCTTATTGCGCTCTTTCAGCGCGGCGATCCGTTCGTCTTCGAAATCGGCCATGATCAGGCCCTCCTTTGGATAGGCGCACTCGGAGTGGGTACGCCGGCGGCGGCCTTGAGAGCACCGGCAAGATCCGCGAAGGCATCGAGCGATTCGCGGTCTCCCGGAGATTGTTTCAAGACGTCATAAATGATCGGCACCTGCTTGACCGCCATGTCGAGATCGGGATCGGCGCCAGGACGATAGCCGCCGATAAGGCGCAGGTCGCGCGTTTCCTCAAAGCGATGGATCAGCACCTTGAGACGCGAAACCAGCTTCTCCTGATCCGGAGTCCACGCCTTGCGGGCAAGACGCGAGATCGATGCGAGCGGATCGATCGGCGGGTAGCGCCCCTCCTCCGCCAGGCTTCGCTGGAGAACGATATGACCGTCCAGAATACCGCGCGTGGAGTCGGCGATCGGGTCGTTATGATTGTCGCCATCGACGAGGATGGAGATGATCGCGGTAATGGTGCCGGCGCCTTCCGGACCGGGACCGGCGCGCTCCAGAAGACGCGGCAGCTCGGTGAAGACGGAAGCCGGATAGCCGCGCGCGATCGGCGGCTCGCCGGAAGCCGTCGCCACTTCGCGAATGGCGTGGGCGAAGCGCGTAACACTATCGACGATGAAGAGAACGTTTTCGCCCTTGTCGCGGAAGTGCTCTGCGATCGTCACGGCGGTTAGAGGCGCCATCTTTCGCAGCATCGGGCTCTCATCGCTGGTAGCGACGACGGCAATCGCCTTCTTCATGTTGGCGCCGAGCGTATCCTCGATGAACTCGCGGACTTCGCGACCGCGTTCGCCGACCAGTGCGATCACCACCTTGTCGAAGGCGTCGGCGCGGGCCAGCATCGACAGCAGCGTCGACTTGCCGACACCGGAGCCGGCGAAAATGCCGAGACGCTGGCCGAGGCAGAGTGGCGAGAAGATATCGATCGCGCGCACGCCGGTCTTGAAGCCGTTTTCGACGCGCTGACGCGTCATCGAAGGCGGCGCAGTATTCGAGATCGAACGGCGGTCCAGTCCTTCGGTGATCGGGCCGAGACCGTCGATCGGCTCGCAGAGGGAATTGATGGTGCGGCCGCACCAGCTGTCTGACGGAGAGATACGGAAGGCACCCTTGCGGATGACGATGTCATGGATGCCGATCGGCTCGCCCGGTTCGATGGGGCAGACGTAAACCAGGTCCGGCTCCACCCTGACCACTTCGCCAAGATGGACACCCGTCGCGGATTTATGCGCCACGAACTCGCCAAGCCGCACATGCCGGGAAAGGCCGCGGACGGTATAGTGGCCGGCGGCGATGGTGTGCACGCGACCGCCATGGGTCACGGAGAATTCCGGCGACGTGTAGCGCCTTGCAAGGTCACCGAGATGTGTGAGCTTCGGCGAGAGCGCGTCCTCGGTCAACAGGGTGGTGTTCATGCTTCACACCCTGCCTTAGCGGCTGCCGCCCAGCGTCTGAACCGCTTCCTTGAAAGAGTCTTCGCTATCGCGCATCAGCGACGACACGCTTTCGAAGGCGCGATTCACCTCGATGAGCTGCGTCATCTCGTGCATCGCATTGACGTTGGAATTTTCGAGATAGCCCTGCTCGACGCCGATATTGAAGCGATCGACGACGGCGCGCGGCTGGTCGGTCGTCATGACGCCGCTGTTTTCGTAGCGCAGGTAACCCTTGGAGATATCGGCTTCGAAGAGGCCGAGCGAACCGACCTGGCGGTCGTCCTGGTAGATGATGCCGTCAGTGCCGACCTTCGGTTCGCCGCCCTTGGTATTGAGCACGATCGGCGCGCCGCCGGCATCGAGAACCGGATAGCCGCGAATGGAGACCAGCTCGCCGGTATCCTTGATGGTGAAGCGGCCGTCCCTGGTCAGAACCTGGCCAGCAGGCGTGTCGAGGGAGAACCAGGCATCGCCCTTGATGGCGAAGTCGAGCATGTTGCCGGTGTGCTGCATTTCGCCATGAGTGGCGTCCAGGTAGTCGTTGCCCTGGGAGACGAAGGCGACCTTGGTGTTCGTCTTGTTCTCGTTGTTCGCCAACATTTCATCGAACTTTACCTCAGTGCCGCGAAAACCGGTCGTGTTCACGTTGGCCATGTTGTCGGCGATTGTCGTCAGGCGTTTCTCGAGAGCCATCTGCGACGACAAGGAAACGTAAAGACCGGATTGCATGTCGGTAAGCTCCACATTGGCGATAAACGGGACGAAACACCGGGCTCCTGTTCGTTCGGCCACGGGTTCCGCTGAGCGGCATCTCAGACATGGGCGCGCATAGGCCCACTCGTCACGTTCAATATGAAGGCAAATCCTTGCGCGAAGCTGGCAGCGCAAATGAATGCGCAAAAGCCGCGTTCATCAGCCTCACGCAAGGCACAAACCCTATCCGTCGCAAAGAAAAGCAACGTTCAGATTGGGCTGACGATGAATATTATTATCGGATTTGTAGTTGTCTGCGGCTGTATCGTCGGTAGCTTCATGGCCATGGGCGGCGAAGTCGATGCTCTTTTTCAGCCCTTCGAATTCCTGATCATCGGCGGCGCCGGCCTCGGCAGCTTCATCATGGCCAACCCCATGAAGGTAGTGAAGGACTCCGGCAAGGCGCTCGGCGAGGCCTTCAAGCACTCCGTTCCCAAGGAGCGCAACTACCTCGATACGCTCGGCGTGCTCTATTCGCTGATGCGCGATCTGCGTACGAAATCGCGCAACGAAATCGAAGCGCATATCGACAACCCGGCGGAATCGACGATCTTCCAGCAGGCTCCGACGGTTCTGAAGAACAAGGAGCTGACGGCCTTCATCTGCGATTACGTGCGCCTGATCATCATCGGCAACGCCCGCTCCCACGAGATCGAGGCGCTGATGGACGAAGAAATCAACACCATCCTTCATGACAAGATGAAGCCTTACCACGCGATCCAGATCATGGGCGATTCGTTCCCCGCTATCGGTATCGTCGCGGCGGTTCTCGGCGTCATCAAGGCCATGGCGCATATCAACGACTCGCCGGAAGTGCTCGGCCACCTCATCGGTTCGGCGCTCGTCGGCACATTCCTCGGCATTCTGCTTTCCTACTGCGTCTGCTCACCGCTGGTCTCGCAGATCAAGGTCGTCCGCTCCAAGCAGCACCGCCTCTACGTCGTCGTCAAGCAGACCCTGCTTGCCTACATGAACGGCTCGGTGCCGCAGGTCGCCCTCGAATATGGCCGCAAGACGATCTCGGCGTATGAACGCCCGTCGATCGACGCAGTAGAACAGGAAATGATGAACCCAGGTGGCGAAAACAAGGCAGCTTAAATGACTATGAGCAATGCTTCGCATGACAACCAGACAATGGATCCCGCCCTCCTTGCCAAACTGACCGGCGGTCTCGGCGACAAAGGCAGGGTTGCCAAGCTCTGCAGTTCCTTCAGCGATATCTACAGCGAATTCCTTCCTGATATCCTGAAGAGCGAAACCGGCCTCGACGTGACAGTCGGCTATCTCGGCTGCGAGATCGGCTACAAGAATCATCTGATCGACGATCTCAGCACCAACATGACGCTGGTCGATGCGACGCTGCGCAATTGGTCCCAGAACATCACCATCGCCTGTGGCAACGGTTTCATCATTACCCTGATGGAACATCTGCTTGGCGCTGCTGCCGAAACGATCGAGGAGCCGGCCGACCGGCTTCTCTCCGTTATCGAGCTCGACCTCGCCGGCATGGTGTTCGACAAGATTTCCAAGGTGCTGCGTTCGGCCGTCAACGCGCCGGGCGGATTCGAGCCCAGCCTGTCGGCTCCCTTCGCTCTTGAAGCACGCATTCGTCCGCCGGAAGACCGTCCCGATGAATTCGCGGCGGCGATCAACATGTCGATCACGCTTGCCGGCATCGCTTCCGAATTCAGCCTGATCGTCCCCCAAGCAGCGCTGCTCAAGACCAAGGTCTCTGCCCCGAAGCCGAAGAAGCAGCCGAGCAAGTCGCCGGAGTGGACGGAGCAGATCGGCGACCAGGTTCGCCGGTCGCAGGTGACCCTCGAAGCGAAGATCCGCCTGCAGGATCTGACGCTCAGAACGATTTCCAAACTGATGGCCGGCGACGTCATTCCTTTCCGCGACAGCGGCGACGTACGCGTCGAAGTCAGCGCCAACAGCCGAGAATTGTATGTGTGCGAGTTCGGGCGTTCAGGCGACAACTACATGGTGCGAGTGAAAGACACCATGAATTCGGATGATGAGCTGATCCGGCACTTAATGAATTAATCGGTTCTCTCGCTCTCGGCGCCACAAAGGCAGTTTGAGGCAAGTTTCAACTGGAATAGTGATTTCATGGCTACGAAGAAGACACAGCAGAATAGTGACCTCTCCCTGGACATGCCGGGCAATGAAGCCGATCTGGATCAGGCTATCGACGATCTGCGCGGCGTGCTGAAGAAAGATTCGGACGGCGACCTTCCCCAGTTCGGCGACGACCTGCAGAACGATGCTTTCGCGGCAGGAACAGACCTTTCGCCATTCGGTGGTGATGCGGGCGAAACCTCCTTCGGCGGTGCCGATTTCGCAGGCAGCGATTTCGGGGGCGGCGATTTCGGCGACAATGCTGCCGGCATGGGCGCAGCAGGCTTTCCCAACCTTGACGCCGCGCCGAGCTTCGGCGGCAACTCCTTCCAGTCCGCTCCGGCACCGCTCGGCAGCGGACTGAACTCGAACTTCGACCTGATCATGGATATTCCTATCGATGTCCAGATCGTGCTCGGGACGAGCCGCATGCAGGTTTCCGGCCTGATGAACCTCACCGAGGGCGCTACTATCGCGCTCGACAAGAAGATCGGCGAGCCGGTCGAAATAATGGTGAACGGCCGCAGGATTGCACGCGGCGAGATTACGGTTCTTGATAACGACGACACGCGATTCGGTGTAAAACTGATAGAAGTTTTGAGCACGAAAAAAGCCTGATCCCTGTGCGGGACGGAGAGGTTAGACCATGATGGACTTTGACGATTTCGGCGGCGCACTTGCCGGGAAACCGTTGACCCAGGCTGAAAAGGCGGCGGCAGTTCTTCTCGCTATGGGGAAGGGGGTCGCCGGCCGACTGCTGAAATATTTCACGCAGGCCGAGTTGCAGACCATCATCGGATCTGCCCAGGCGCTTCGTGCCATCCCGCCGGACGAGCTTCTCCAGCTCGTCGGCGAATTCGAAGATCTCTTCACCGAAGGCGCCGGTCTGATGGACAACGCCAAGGCGATCGAGGCCATCCTCGAGGAAGGGCTGACGCCTGACGAAGTCGACAGCTTGCTTGGCCGCCGTACCGCGTTCCAGGCCTACGAAACTTCCATCTGGGACCGTCTCGCCGAGGCGGAACCTGCCTTCGTCGCCCAGTTCCTGCTGCGCGAACATCCGCAGACCGTTGCCTATATCCTGTCCATGATGCCTTCGTCCTTCGGTGCGAAGGTGCTGCTGCAGCTTCCCGACAACCGCCGCGCCGACATCATGAACCGCACGGTCAACATGAAGGGCGTCAGCCCGAAGGCGGCGCAGATCATCGAAAACCAGGTGATGACGCTGCTTGCCGAGATCGACGCGGAACGCAACGCATCGGGCTCCACCAAGGTCGCGGACCTGATGAACGAAATGGACAAACCTCAGGTCGACACGCTGCTCACCTCGCTCGAATCGATCAACCGCGAAGCGGTCAACAAGGTTCGTCCGAAGATCTTCCTTTTCGAAGACCTCATGTTGATGCCGCAGCGCAGCCGCGTGATGCTGCTCAACGATATTTCGTCCGACGTTCTCACCGTCGCACTGCGCGGCGCATCGGCCGAAATCCGCGAATCGGTCCTTTCCTCCATCAGTCCGCGCCAGCGCCGCATGATCGAATCGGATTTGCAGAGCGGCATGGCCGGCGTCAATCCGCGCGAGATCGCGATTGCACGGCGCGCCGTCGCGCAGGAAGCGATTCGCCTGGCCAATGCCGGCCAGATCGAGCTCAAGGAAAAGGAAGGCGGCCCTGCGGCCGCCTAAACGATCGCAGTTGTTGACAAGACCGACTGCCGGCAAGGCGGCGGTTGATCGGCATCCCGCACACGTCTACCCTTCATGGAAACGGGCCGCGCTCCAGTCGCGGCCTTTTTCTTTGACGGAGGGCCGCACACTTGGCCGATGAAGACAAGGACAGCAAAACAGAAGCCCCTACCGCGAAAAAGCGGTCTGATGCTGCCGAAAAAGGTAATACCCCCCACTCGCGTGAAATCTCGATCTTCACGACGATTCTGGCGACCTTCATCTATCTCGTCTTCTTCCTTCCCGACGCTACGTCACACATGGCCGAGACCTTGCGTGACGTCTTCGAGCAGCCGGACCAGTGGAAGATCGAGACCGGGCCTGACGTCATCTCCCTCTTTGCCAAGCTCGGCTGGGCCGTGGCCGCGCTTCTGGCCCCCGCCTTCATCATGTTCATGGCGTTCGGTATCGCCTCATCCGTCTTTCAGAACCTGCCGACGCCGGTTCTCGAACGCATCCGTCCGCAGGCCTCGCGTATTTCACTGATCAAAGGATGGACGCGGCTCTTCAGCCTCCAGGGCCTCGTCGAATTCGGTAAATCGCTGTTCAAGGTGGTCGTCGTCGGAGTGATTCTCTTCTTCGTCCTCAGAAGCGAATATTTCGGCTCGATCGATGCGATGTTCTCCGATCCGCAGACGATCATGGTTCGCATGATGACGGCGATGCGCAAGATCATCATCGTCATGCTGGTCGCCACCGCTATCGTCGCCATCGCCGACGTCTTCTGGACGCGTTATCACTGGTTCACCGAACTGAAGATGACGAAGCACGAGGTGAAGGAAGAAAACAAGCAGTCGCAGGGCGACCCCTTCGTCAAGAGCAGGCAGCGCTCAGTCATGCGTGACCGCGCCCGCCGACGCATGATCGCCAGTGTCCAGCGAGCCACCCTCGTCATCGCCAACCCGACGCACTATGCCGTGGCGCTGCGCTATGTGCGCGAGGAAAACGATGCGCCGGTCGTTCTTGCCAAGGGCCAGGACCTTATTGCGTTGAAAATCAGAGAGATCGCCGAGAAGAACAGCATCCCCGTCTTCGAGGATCCACCTCTCGCACGCTCCATGTTTGCGCAAGTCTCGGTGGATAGTGTCATCCCGTCAGTCTTCTATAAGGCCGTCGCGGAACTCATTCACCGGGTTTACGCCGCGGAGGCCAAGAACAAACGGGTAAGATAAGCCGAATGAAAAAATGCCCCTACTCTGCCCAGCGTGAAAAAATCCTTGCAGAAGCGATCAGCCCGGTCGCAACCGAGCTCAGGCTTCTGGACGCATCCGATCTCATTTCTCTGCTGCGTTTCGAGTATTACGGCAATCTCGCCGACCTCGTCGCTTCCGCAGCGGAACTGTTTTTTCATCCTGGCACTGTCAACTTCGGCCTGGGGGGAAATTATACGCTGGAATGGGGCGGCAAGCCCGAAGTTGTGCTCGATCTCGAAATCAAGCCGCGCGGCGTGACTGTCTATGCGCAGCTGACACTCGCCGAAGACCATGCCGGCATCGAGATCAATCATATTTCCTTCCAGAACGCCTCCAGCGATCCGGACACAAACACGGCTTTTCTCCAAAGAAGCCTGCACGAAGCGCGCTATATCGTGGCAAAGCCGCAGGCGCTCGCCGGCTGAAGCATTTTCTGCTTGGGAATATCAGGCCCGGCCCGCAAGGCGCCGGGCTTTGCCGTTCTCAGAGCCCTAGCTGATGTAGCCGAGACGTATCGCCTTGGCGATCGCCTGGATACGGTTGACCGAATCGAGCTTGATGGTCGCCGAGCCGAGATAGGCGTTCACGGTGTGGACGGACAGGCCGAGCTTGTCGCCGATTTCTTCACTGATACGGCCGTCGCCGGCAAGCTGAAGGCAGGCGATCTCACGCTCGCTCAGCGCTTCGGTCGCCGCCGCGCGCCGCTCATCGAGCGACAGCAGATCCATCATGACATTGCAGCACCGACCGTGCAGCTCGATGATCGTATCGCTCGACGGATCGATATCGTCGCCGGTGAAAAGCACGAAGCCATTGCCGATGGCGCCAAGGCGCACTGGAAATGCGAGACCGGAGAAAGGCACCATGCCGTCTTTCAGCCTTACCATGAAGGGAGAGAAGTCGGCAGGGCCAGGCGCTGCACGATCATGGCTACCGGCCCAAAACAAGGGCAGCAGCGAGCGATCGATGTGGTCGAGCAAAGCCTCGCCATGGGCATCGACGAAGCCCTTGCCGAAGCCGGCATTCGAGGGACCCCAGTTTTCCAGCTCGCAGATCAGTCGCTGCTTTGCCGGCACGCCGGAGCCGGTGACACGAAAGACGGCGAAGCCTTGCGCGTCCGCGAGCTTCTGCATGGCAATCAGGCGCGGGAAAAGGTCAGACCGGCTGGAAATCCTGTTCACACGTACCATGCGCATCTGGTCCGTATTGCCTATCGCCCTGCCTGGTTGATGCCCCATAATTCCCCTCAAACGAGATTGTTGCGAACGGCGAAGGCTATCGCCTCGGAACGCGTCTTCGTTGCAGTCTTCCGCATCACGCTGGTGATATAGTTGTTGATGGTATTCCGGGAGATGCCGAGGATCATGGCGATCTCGTCGCTTGTCTTGCCTTCCGCAATCCAGAAGAGGCATTCCAGCTCGCGGTCCGTCAGTTCGAAATCGCGATCGACCTTCGTGCCCCCGCACCGAAGGAAGCTTGCGAAATAGCCTGCAAGCAGGCCTACGTCCCGGAGACGTTCCGGCGAAAGAACGAAACCTTCCCTGAACAGGAACATCAGCACCAAGCGAGAGCGGCCGACATTCAAGGTCAGCGAACAATATTGGCGGCTCGCGCCATGCGGCACTTCGGCGCTCTCGGGCAGAAGCGCGAAGCCCGGCTGCAGCACCTGCATGCACTTCTCGAATTCGGTCGAGCGCGCATAACCGGCAACCAGGTCATTGGCGACCTCCTTCACCAGATCGAAAGGCCAGTCGGACGAAACGATAAAGTCCAGACCGCTTTCCTGGATGAGATCGCAGCGCGCCATCAGATAGTGCATGGCGCCGACATACTCGGTCAGTGCCCGCAAGCCGGCCTGCAATTTGCCGGTTTCGGCGATGACACGAAGGCGATCGATCAGTTCGTCGCGCGGCAAAAGATCCGGCACATTGGCGCCGACGAAATTCGCCATCTGCTTCTCGCCTTTATTCGCCTGAAATATGTCCATATCCATTGGCAGTGACCTGCGGCTGAGAAACTGATGGTTCTCGCAAAGAAATTCTGTTTTTGTGAAAGGGATTCAAACACATGCCCCACGCGAATCCCACTTCGAATCACTTAAGGGTAAGCCAACCATCGTAAATCACCATCTCCGACTTCTGGGGATTTACTTTTGCGACCTTCCATGCGGTGATTCGATCACCACTCCACTCTCGCGAAGATGTATGAAACTAGGATGATTCTGGCATTGGCCGCAACGTTTCTCGCCTTATGCGCGAGTGACGCGGAGCGGAATTATCGGTCTGAATGACGTAATTATCACAGTCCCGGCCAAGGAAGTGCCGCAACCGAATGCCCGGCGAAAGCAAATTTCAAACGCACGAAAGCAACGACCTGTTATTCTACTGGAGACATACTTACGCCGTCCACCTTATGCAAGGCTTGAGCCTCATGCGAACGGCGTCATCCCGCTGTCCGACAATCTCTACATCAGAACTCTCTGCAATAGAGTAACCGGCTCTTTACGAGCCGATTACGACTGCCGGTAACGTTCTTGTTACCGGCCGATGTATCCACAGATGAGAAAGAAAAAGGCCGGTTTCCCGGCCTTTGCATTATGCAGCTTCGTCGATGGCCCATTTCCTGAGGATCTTCGCGGCGCGCTCCTCGTTGATCTCCACCATACGGGCGAGCTTGCGTTCGGGACCTTCCTTGACGCGGCGGTTGAAGTTGCCGTCGTCGTCGCCGAGACTGAGCAGATCCTCGGTGCTGTCGAAGCCGAAATCGGAGCCGAAGCCATCCATGAGCGCGCCGCCCGAGGAGGCGCCCGTCGGTGCGAAATCCGGCAGTTCCAGGCCAGCCGATTCCGGAGTGGCGTCGCCGAAAACTGCGGCGGAGGATGAACCCGAGCCGTTGACGGTGCGGATGAGAGGACGCACGCCCAGCCAGACCACCACGAAGGCGACCGCGACGAAGGCCAGCGAGTTGATAATGCCTGCGAGGTTGCGGCTCAGCATGTCCATGACATGGACGCCGTTGTTGGCATCGTCGAGAAGCTGGTTTTCGAGGAAGTCCATTGCGGTGACGGTGACGACGTCGCCGCGATTGGTATCGAGGCCGGCGGCCGAGGCGACGATGCTTTTCATCTCTGCGAGATAGGCGTCGATCTTGGCCTGGTCTGCCGGTTCGCCCACCATTTTGGCGATGCGGCCCTTGTTGACGACGACGGCGACCGAGAGCTTTTCGACCCGGTAGCTGTTGCGCGTCGTGGCCGTGGTCTTGCTGTTGATTTCGTAGTTGGTCTGCTCTTCGCGCTTGTCGGACTTGTCCTGCGACTGCGGACCAGCGGCGCCGCCGGCTTGAGGTGCGGCCTGCGGAATGTTCTGCTCGACCGTCGTCGCGTTGTCGGCCTGGTTCTGCTGTGACTGCTGGGCCTCCTTGGTGGAGCGGACCGAGCGCTCGACCTTGGATTCCGGATCGTAGGTGGTTTCCTGGATCTGCTGGGCGTCGGTATTCAGATTGGCCGTCACGCTGGAGCGGAAGTTGTCCATGCCGAGGAAGGGAGCGAGCGCCTTGTCGATGTTCGATTCGACTTCCTGCTGGACGTTCTGGACGATATTGAGCGAGCGGTTCAGCGTACCGTTGGCAGCGTCATCGCCGGAGGCGAGAAGCTGGCCGGCGGAATCGAGGATCGTCACGTCAGCGATATCGAGCCCCGGCACGGCCGAGGCGACGAGGTGGCGGATCGAGGTGGCGGCGTTTCGCCCCGTCGCGGCACTGGCGCGAATCATGACGGAGGCCGTCGGCTTCTGTTCGGCCTTCCGGAAATTGCCGACCTCAGGCATGACGATGTGAACGCGTGCGGCGGTGATGCCTGAGATCGATTGAATGGTGCGGGCGATTTCACCTTCAAGCGCACGGACGCGGGTCACTTCCTGCATGAAGGAGGTGAGGCCGAGCGAACCGACATTGTCGAAGAGTTCGTAACCGGCATTGGCGCTGTTCGGCAGGCCGCGTTCGGCAAGCAGCAACCGGGCCTTGCCCGTCATGCCTGCTGGTACGGTAATGCTGGAGCCGTCCGTTCCAACCTGGAAATCGACGTTGCTTTCGGCGAGCGCCATGCTGATCTGATTGAGATCAGGCGTGTCCAGGCCGACATAAAGCGTTTCCTGGGCCGGTTTGTTGACGAAAATTGCCGCCGCCAAGATGATTGCGATGGAAGCGGCGCCGACCCCACCAAGGATCATCAAACGCGTCCGCCCAAGCGAACCAAAGTTCTTAATAATCTGAACTAATTGATTTAACAGATTCATTCTGTTCTCGCACGATCCGTCAAAGACAAAGCAGGCTTATTGCCTCATTTGACGAATAGACGCCGAAACTTGTGCGAGCGTTTCGTTCGGCGCATGCGGGAATGAATTGCGGTATCAGAAGAAATCGAAGTCGCCGGCTGCCTTGCTGAGCGGCTGGGAGTGGCCGTGACGGGTACCGCCGCCGAGTGCTTTCTGCATTTCGGCAAGCTTAACGAGGCTGAGTGCGGTGGCAACATCGATCGACCAGCCCTGCGGAATTTCGCCGGTGATCGTGTCGATGAATTCGGCCAGGCCGCGTGACTTCTGCACGGCAAGATCGATGCCCTGCATCACTTTCATGCTGTCGGGAGAGTTGAGGATCTCGGAACCACCCAGTTCGAGCAGCTGCGGCTCGATCCGCTCGATCAGATAGGCAACGTCATGAAGCTCGGAAACAATGCGCATCAATATGTCGCTCAGTGCCTCGACCGGCGCCGGCGGCTCGATGATCGGTGTAAAACTCATATAAAAATCCTCGCCATCAAAAGAATTCGATACTGGTCTCGGCGGGCTTCTGCGGAGCGGCGGGACGCTGCTCGAGAGCGACGGTTTTTTGCGTTTCGGCGCCGGTCAGGGGGTATTGCCGGGCACGGCCGGACACCGGCCAATATTCGATCTTGCGTCCATGCTCACCGCCGGTGCTGGAGCTGACCACCGGAATGCCTTCATCCCGAAGGAACTGCACGGCGAAGGCCGCGTTCTGCTCACCGACATTCGAGAATGTCGAGATCGTCTTCGCTCCTCCGAAGATCTTAGCCTCCAGCCGGTCGCGTCGCGCGCCCTTTTTCAGGAGGCCGTTGATCAGCAGTTCCATGAGATGTACGCCGTATCGCGTGGCATCGCCGCCGGTCATCGGGGTGTTGCCTGTCCCCGGCAGCAGGAAGTGGTTCATGCCGCCAACACCAGCGACAGGATCTCTGAGGCAGGCTGCCACGCACGACCCAAGGATGGTCGTGAGCACCGCATCCGGGTCGCTCAGGACCTTATATTCACCCTGAATGATGTGCACGCGGCGGGCCGCACCCTCAGTGATCATTTCAGGGCTCCAAACACGGCTTCGATAGCCGCTTTCATCTTTTCGATGGTGAAGGGCTTCGCCAGAACGTTGTTTGCGCCGAGCTGCGCTGCTTTGGTCACCAGCGCACGGTCGCCCTGTGCGGTGAGGATGATGAAAGCCGCCTTCTTGGTGTTCGGGTTGCTGCGGACTGCCTGCAGGAAGCCGATGCCATCCATCTTCGGCATGTTGAAGTCCGAGATCACGAGGTGATGGGGCTGCTCCGCCATGATCTTCATACCCTGCTCGCCGTCGCCGGCAGAGGTGATCTGCTTGAAGCCGAGCTGCGTCAGCGCATCGCTGAGCAGCAGGCGGCTCGTAACCTGATCGTCAACGATCAGAACTTTGATTTTCTCCGCGATCGACATTATTCGGTCCCTTCCTTTCGGGCGGCTGTCATTTTCAATATTTCTTCGCCGATAGCAGCAAGCGGGAGCTGCTGTTCAACTGCGCCAAGTTCGTAGGCAACTCTTGGCATTCCGTAAACAACGCAGGTTTTTTCGTTCTGACCGAGCGTTCTGGCCCCTGCATGTCGCATTTTTAACAATCCGGCGGCGCCATCGCGCCCCATGCCGGTGAGGATCACGCCGACGGCATTGCGTCCGGCGAGCTCGGCAACCGAATCGAAGAGCACATCGACCGATGGACGATGGCCATTGACCGGCCCCCGCTCGACCAGCCGGCAGCAAGGCGCCGATGCATTGGAGACCTGCAGATGACGCTCGCCGCCAGGCGCAAGATAGACCTTGCCGATCTCGAGACGGGCTCCGTCGGTTGCTTCTTCCACGACCGGCGCACAGAGGCGGTTCAGCCGTTCAGAAAAGCTCTTGGTGAAGGTCGGCGGCATATGCTGGGTGATGACGGTCGGCGGGCAATTCGCCGGGAATTTCTGCAGCACGGCAATCAGGGCTTCCACGCCACCGGTCGAAGAACCGATCGCCACGATCTTGCGGCCGACGCGGAAATCGGCAACTGCGAGCGGCGTGACGGCGGCAGGCTTGGCCGGCTTGGCGAAATTGCGCTGCGTGCGGGCGGCAGCCTTTACCTTCTCGATAAGGTCGCCGAAGGGACGCGACTCGCCCGGCTGCGGCTTGCCGACGCAATCGAAGGCACCGATTTCAAGGGCTGCGAGTGTCGCCTCCGCGCCGCGATGCGTCATGGTCGAGACCATGATGACGGGCATGGGCCGCAGACGCATGATCTTTTCGAGGAAGTCGAGGCCGTTCATGTTCGGCATCTCGATATCAAGCGTTAAGACGTCGGGGTTCAGCCGCTTGATCGCCTCGCGCGCCTCCAGGGCATCGCCGGCCTGGCCTATGACGTCGACTTCGGGATCCGAACTCAAGACGGCCGAGATCAGGCCGCGCATGGTCGGCGAGTCGTCAACGACGAGAACTCTTGCCGGAGCGGTCATGCCTTCCTCCCGATACCCTTGGTCGTATAGCGATAGGTAGTGATGCCGATATTGTCGAAAACGTGCTTGGCCTCGCCCGAGACGCGCTCGGAGTGGCCGATATAGAGATGGCCCCCTTCCGGCAGCAGGCCGGCGAAGCGCTGCCAGATCTTCATCTGCGTCGGTTCGTCGAAGTAGATGACGACATTGCGACAGAAGATGACGTCGAACTTGCCCTTGAACGGCCACTGGGCCATCAGGTTCAGCTCGTTGTAGGTGATGAGGCGCTTCACGCGGTCGTCGACCTGGAACTTGCGGCGTCCCTGCATCTCGACCTCGGTAAACCATTGCTTACGCATGGCAGGCGATACGGTTTCCAGCGCGTTTTCGTCGTAGGCGCCGGTCCGGGCGATCGCGAGGATCTTCGGGTCGATGTCGGTCGCGAGAATCTTGAAGTCGTAGTCCGCGACGTTCGGCATCATCGATAGAACAGTCAGCGCGATCGAATAGGGCTCCTGCCCATCCGAGGACGCGGCCGACCAGATGCGGACACGGCCGCCGGCGCGCGCCCGGTTCAGAAGATCAGGCAGAACATGGTCGCGCAAGTGTTCGAAATGATGGTTTTCGCGGAAGAAACGCGTGAAGTTTGTCGTCAGGTGCGACAACATCTCGCGCCGGGCGGCGGCCCCTGCCGGCGAGGCGACAAGCTCGCAATATTCGCGAAACCCCGAAAGGCCGAGATTGCGGATGTGCTTCGACAGACGAGAGTAGACCAGCGAGGCCTTCGTCTCATTGAGATAGATTCCGGCATCCGCATAGATCATGGCGGCGATTTCCGAGAGATCGCGGCGCGTCAGCGGGTATTCCCCGCTCGCCAGAACCTCGTCGGCACCAGACTGCCTCTGATCTTTTACGCCAAGTGCATTCATGCGGCTTCGCTTTCGGTGTCGGGGAACAGGGCTTCGAGTTCAATCAGGCAGATCATTCGCTTTTCGATGGAGAGAATGCCGCGGGCGAACTGACGCTGAAGGTCTGAAGAGATCTCGGGCGTCGGCTGGATGTCATCTTCATTGACAGTCAGAATGTCGGAAACAGCGTCGACCAGCAGGCCTACCGTTTTGCGGCGGACCTGGGCGACAATGATGACGTGGCGGGCGGTCGGATCGACCGGCTTCATGCCGAGTCGACCCGACAGATCGATGATCGGGAGCACCGCGCCACGCAGGTTTATGACGCCAATCATATAAGATGGCGAATGCGGCATCGCGGTCGCCGGGGTCCAACCCCGGATTTCGCGGACTGCCATGATGTTCACGCAGAATTCCTGATCGCCGATGCGAAATGCGATAAGCTCGTTTCCGCCCAAGGTCAGATTTTTTGCCGTGTACGACATTGACTCTTACCCTACTGCCGCCAGAGACATTTCCGCCTTGAGGGACTGACCGCGCGAGGCGCCGACGACCGCGTCCACGTCCAGGATGAGGGCCACGCGGCCGTCGCCGAGAATGGTTGCAGCAGCGATGCCCGGAACGTGGGTGTAGTTCGCCTCGAGGCTCTTGATGACAACCTGGCGCTGGCCCTGGATCGCGTCGACCATCAGCGCGCGCTGACCGCCGCCTTCGGATTCGACGAGAAGGGCGACACCTTCGACCGGATTGGCCTGGGTTGCGCGGAAGTTCAGGATACGACCGACATCGACCAGCGGGCAGAAGGAGTTACGGATCGAGATCAGGCGGTGGTTGGCGCCGAAGGAATGGATCGCGGCGGCTTCCGGCTGCAGGGTTTCGACGATTGCCGTCAGCGGCACGACCAGGGTCTGGCCGGCGACCGTGACCACCATACCGTCGAGAACGGCGAGCGTCAGCGGCAGGCTCATCGTGAAGACCGAGCCCTGGCCCGGCCTCGAGGTGATGTTGATGCGGCCGCCGAGCGCCTGGATCGAGCGCTTGACGACGTCCATGCCGACACCGCGACCGGAGATGTCGGAGATCTTGTCGGCCGTAGAGAAGCCCGGCAGGAAGATCAGGTTATCGATTTCCTCATCCGACAGGTTTGCGTCAGGCGAGATCAGCTCGTTGGCGATTGCCTTCTGGCGGACCTTTTCGCGGTTGATGCCGGCACCGTCGTCGGCAAGCTCGATCAGGATGCGACCCGAACGATGTTTTGCCGTCAGGCGGACCGTGCCTTCGGTGTTCTTGCCAGCGGCGGCACGCTTTTCAGGCGTTTCGATACCGTGGTCGACGGCGTTACGGATCATGTGCGTCAGCGGCTCGGCCAGCTTGTCGATGACCGTCTTGTCCACTTCGGTATTTTCACCTTCGGTGATCAGACGGATCGACTTGCCGGTCATGTCGGCGATTTCGCGGACGATACGCGACATGCGCTGGAAGACCGGCTTCACGGGCTGGGCGCGGATCGCCATGACCGAGTCCTGGATCTCACGGGTGAGCTGCTGCAGCTCTTCGAGACCCATGTTGATCGAGGACGTGCCGGTCGTGTCGTTTTCGATGACGCTCTGGGAGAGCATCGCCTGGTTGATGACAAGCTCGCCGACGAGATTGATCAGGCGGTCGACGCGATCGAGATCGACGCGGATCGTCTGGCCGGCGCCGGCAGCGGCATTGTTCTGGGCTGCGGCACTTGCCGCTGCGGCGGCAGCGGCGGCAGCC
>NZ_AJWE01000035.1:0-15499 GCF_000281145.1 Rhizobium sp. CF142
AAGCCGCCGAGCGGCGGGCCGACGATCGGGCCGATCAGCGCCGGCACCAAGAGCCAGGCCATGGCGCTGACCATATCCTTGCGGTCGACGCTGCGCATCAGCACCAGACGGCCGACGGGCATCATCATGGCACCGCCAATGCCCTGCAACAGGCGGGCAAGCACGAGGAACGGCAAGGTCGGCGCGAAGGCACAGAGGATGGAGCCGACCACGAAAACCGCGATCGCAGAGCGGAAGACGGTGCGCGAGCCGAAACTGTCCGCCATGCGGCCGCTGGCGGGAATGAAGATCGCGAGGCTCAGCAGATAGGAGGTCAGGGCGATCGACATGGCCGGGGCATCGACGCCGAAATCGCGCGCCATCGTCGGCAGCGCGGTCGCCAGCACGGTTGCGTCGACATTTTCCATGAGCATGGCACTCGCGACAATCATCGCGATCACCCGGAAATTGGGTGCTGCGCGCCGAACCATCGGCGCATGATAAATCTGATCCGACATCGTCAGGGATCACTCGCAAAGGCGCAGCGGAGCACACGGGGCGACAGGGCCGCGGGGATGACATGGCAAAACTGCCAAGAGGAGATGATTTTGCTATACGCCTGCAATCATGGCGGCGCTATGTCTTTTATGGCACATCTGCTTTGCCGGGAGGTAAAGGCAGATCACTATTCCTTGCACTTTTTTGGCCTTCGTGAAGGGAATGGTTTCGGGCCAAAATCGGCTTGCGTGACCGCACCTGCGGCCCTACCTATTAGTCATGACCGCCGCCCTGCAGAAAAAACGGCCGGATACGGCCTTCGGCTTCGACAACAGCTATGTGCGGTTGCCGCAGCGCTTCTTCGCCACGCAAGTGCCGACACAGGTGGCGGAGCCCTGGCTGATCAAGCTCAACGAACCGCTCGCCAAAGAGCTCGGGCTCGATGTCGATATTTTGAAGCGCGACGGCGCTGCGATCTTTTCCGGCAATCTCGTGCCCGAAGGCGCCGAACCGCTGGCCATGGCCTATGCCGGCCACCAGTTCGGCCAGTTCGTGCCGCTGCTCGGCGACGGGCGGGCGATCCTGCTCGGCGAAGTGATCGACCGCAACGGCCAGCGCCGCGACATTCAGCTCAAGGGTGCGGGACAGACGCCCTTTTCCCGCCGGGGTGACGGGCGGGCGGCGCTTGGCCCAGTCTTGCGCGAATATATCATCAGCGAGGCGATGTTTGCGCTCGGCATTCCCGCCACCAGGGCGCTTGCCGCCGTGCTGACAGGCGAAGGCGTGCGGCGTGAGGAGATATTGCCAGGCGCCGTCTTCACGCGTGTCGCAGCAAGCCATATCCGCGTCGGCACCTTCCAGTATCTTGCCGCTGCTGGTGACGAGGATGGCATCAAGGCGCTCGCCGATCATGTCATCGAACGGCACTATCCCGAGCTAAAGGCGGCGGAGAATCCTTATCTCGCGCTTTACGAATCTGTCTGCGACCGGCAGGCGGCGCTGATCGCGCGCTGGCTGCAGGTCGGCTTCATCCATGGTGTGATGAATACCGACAATATGACGATCTCGGGCGAGACAATCGATTTCGGTCCCTGCGCCTTCATGGATATCTACGATCCGATGCAGGTCTTCTCGTCGATCGACCAGCACGGGCGCTATGCCTATGCCAATCAGCCGGGTATCGGGCAATGGAACCTGGCGCGGCTCGGCGAAGCGCTGCTGCCGCTGATCGATGCCGACAAGGACAAGGCGATCGAGCATGCCAATGCCATCATCAAAGCCTATGGCGAGCGCTTCCACGCCTTCTGGCTGCAAGGCATGCGCGGCAAGATCGGCCTGACGTCAACCGAAGACGGCGATCTGGAACTCATCCAGTCGTTACTGGCGCTGATGCAGGCTGAGAGCGCGGATTTCACGCTGACCTTCCGGCGGCTTTCAATTCTGGCAGGCGATGAGACGGCTGAGGCTGCTTTCGCCTCGGCCTTCCGGGAGCCGGCTGCCACTGCAGGATGGCTGGCGAGCTGGCGCGAACGGCTTTCAGGCGATCCGCAGACTCCCAGTGATCGGGCTGCCGCGATGAAGCAGGTCAACCCGGCCTTCATTCCGCGCAACCATCGGGTCGAGCAGGCGATCGAGGCGGCCGTTCAGGACGGCGATTTCTCGCTGTTCGAGGCACTGCTGACAGTTCTTTCGCACCCCTATGACGAGCAGCCGGCATTTGCGGCCTATATGGACCCGCCGAAACCGGAAGAGCGGGTGCTACAGACCTTCTGCGGAACCTGATTTCAGACAACCCATATTAACTGGAGATAGTGATGACTGACCTTCTCGATATTCCGGTCAAGACCGTTCAGGGGCGCGAGACGACGCTCAACGAATATCGCGGCCAGGTGCTGCTCATCGTCAACGTCGCCTCAAAATGCGGCCTGACGGTGCAATATGAAGGGCTTGAAAAGCTCTATGCCGACAAGCGCGAGAGAGGCTTCGTCATCGCCGGCTTCCCGGCCAATGACTTCAAGGGCCAGGAGCCGGGCACGGACGCGGAAATCCTCGATTTTTGCACTAGCACCTTCGGCGTCGATTTCCCGATGTACTCCAAGATTTCCGTCAAGGGGCCGGACAAACATCCGCTCTATAAGAACCTGACCAGCTCCAACGTGGAAACGACCGGCGAAGGACCGATGCGCGAACGGCTGAAGGGCGCCGGTCTTGCCTCCGACGACACCGAAATCCTCTGGAACTTCGAAAAGTTCCTCGTCGGCCGCGACGGCAAGGTCGTTGCCCGTTTCGCCCCCGACGTGACGGCTGACGACAACCGCCTCGTCTCGGCGATCGACCGCGAGCTTGCAAAAGTCTGACACGACGACCGCAACCGCGGCCAATTGTGGCGGTTGAAAGGTGAGCCTCCCGCTCTATCTGTCTGATCGGCGTATATTTTTCGCCATTCTCCGATCCGGCTAACCAGCGGGAGACTGCCTTATGGCAATCGTCATTACCTCCATCCTCTTCATCATTTTCGGACTGGCGCTGGGCACCGGCGGGCTCTGGCTCGTCACGCTCGGCGGCAGCGTCTTCTATCTCTTCGCGGGGCTGATGTTCCTGCTGACGGCAGGCCTGCTTCTCATGCGCAAGGCGGTGGCGCTCTGGGTCTATGCGGTGCTCGCGGTCGTTGCGCTCGCCTGGGCGACCTGGGAGGTGGGGTTCGACTGGTGGCAGCTCGGTCCACGCGGTGGCCTCATCATCCTCTTCGGGCTCTGGCTGCTGACGCCCTGGATCCGCCGGCCGCTCGGATTTCGCAGCCCGACTGGCACCTATTACGGCGCCAATCCCTGGCCGCTCGCCATTCCGGTCATTGCCGCCATCATCGTCGCTGCCTATTCGATGACGACGGATCCGCATGACCTCGCGGGCGATCTGCCGATACAGACGGTTGCCACAACGCCCGCCTTCGGCGGCAATGTGCCCGATGGCGAATGGCACCAATATGGCCGCACGCCCTACGGCCAACGCTATTCGCCGCTCGACCAGATCACCGTGCAGAATGTCTCCACCCTGAAAGAGGCCTGGCGCTACCAGACCGGCGACGTGAAGCGGCCTGACGATGTCGGGGAAACGACCTATCAGGTGACGCCACTGAAGGTGGGCGACACGCTCTATCTCTGCACGCCGCACAACTGGGCGATCGCGCTCGATGCCAGGAACGGCCAGCAGAAATGGAAATATGACGCAAATTCCGGCATGAACCCGGACCGGCAGCACCAGACCTGCCGGGGTGTCACCTATTACAGCGATGAGGCGATACCTGCCGGCCAGCCCTGCAAGGAGCGCGTCTACCTGCCGACTTCGGATGCGCGGCTGATCGCGCTCGATGCGACCAACGGACAAGTGTGTACAAGCTTTGCAGAACAAGGCGTGCTGCAGATGCAGACCGGCATGCAATACAATCCGGCGGGATATTATTACTCCACCTCGCCGCCAGTCGCCGTCGCGGGAAAGATCATCATCGGCGGGGCGGTCAACGACAATTATTCGACGAAGGAACAGTCCGGCGTCATTCGCGCCTATGACATCAACAGCGGAGCGCTGTTGTGGAACTGGGATTCCGGCAATCCGAACCAGACGACGCCGCTGCCGGAGGGCCAGCATTACACGACGAATTCACCGAACAGCTGGTCGGTCTTCAGCGTCGATGAACAGCTCGGTATGGTCTATATCCCGCTCGGCAATCAGGTGCCGGACCAGCTCGGCATGAACCGCAGCGCCGACGTCGAGAAGTTCTCCTCTTCCGTCGTGGCGCTCGACATCAATACAGGCCAGCTGCGCTGGGTGCAGCAATTCGTCCACCACGATCTCTGGGACATGGACGTCCCTGCCCAGCCGGTGCTGGTCGATCTGACGAAACAGGACGGAACGGCGGTGCCGGCGCTGGTGGCATCCACCAAGCAGGGCGATATCTACGTGCTCGACCGGCGCACCGGCCAGCCGATCATTCCCTTCAAGGAAATCCCGGCGCCTGACGGGGCGATCCCGGAGGATCACACGGCGCCGACGCAGCCAATCTCCGATCTCACCTTCTCCCCGGAGCCACTGCAGGAAAAAGATATGTGGGGTGTCTCGCTGTTCGACCAGCTTGCCTGCCGCATCGAATTCCACCGCTACAAATATGAGGGCCGCTATACGCCGCCGTCGCTGCAGGGGACCATCGTCTATCCCGGCAATTTCGGCACCTTCAACTGGGGCTCTGTCGCTGTTGACCCCGAGCGGCAGGTGATGTTCGGCATGCCGACCTATCTCGCCTTCACCTCGCGCCTGGTGCCGGCCGCCGATATTCCGCCACGCGGCCAGGATGAGAAGGGAAGCGAACAGGGCCTCAACCGCAATGACGGCGCGCCCTACGGTGTGTTCATGGGTCCGTTCCTCGGGCCGCTGCAGATCCCCTGCCAGGCGCCGCCATGGGGCTATGTCGCCGGTGTGGATCTCCGGACCGGTCGCATCGCCTATATGCACAAGAACGGCACGGTGCACGACATGACGCCGCTGCCCCTTCCCTTCAAGGTTGGCGTGCCCGGCATTGGCGGGCCGATGGTGACCAAGGGCGGCATCGCCTTCCTGGGTGCTGCCGTCGACAACTATCTGCGCGCCTATGACGTGACGAACGGACGCCAGCTCTGGGAAGCCCGGCTTCCGGCCGGCGGACAGGCAACGCCGATGACCTATACGACCGATGACAACAAGCAATATGTCGTCATGGTCGCCGGCGGGCATGGTTCTGTTGGCACCAAGCCGGGCGATTATGTGATCGCCTACACGCTGCCGTAGCAACACAAAAGGAAGACACAAGTTCCGAGCAGGCTTGCCCGGTCATATTGCTACCGGTTTTTCAGGGGGATTTTTCATGGAAATCGGTAGCAACCTCTCAATTTACTCCGGCCTCGGCTCGCTCTTCGAGCAGGGCAAATCCAAGAACAAGCAGACCGAGGAATTTGGCGGCAGTACGCGCAACCAGTCCGGTGCCGGCCTGCAGCCGAGCACGACCCCGCCGTCCATCGCCAATACGATGTGGGCGGTGCAGGCCGGCAACGAGACCTACATCAACCAGCCCTCCGATGCAGAAATGGAAGCCAAGGCAGCACATAAGAGCCTGGTCGACGAATTCTCCGACTGGAGCAGCATGACGCCGGAAGAATTCATCCGCGCCCGCTATCTGGCAGCCCATAATCTCACCGAAGACGATCTGAAGGCGATGCCTGCCGACGAGCGCGCGGCGATCGAGAAGGAAATCGCCGAGCAGATCAAGCGTGAGCTCGCAGGCATTGAGAATGACGGAACCGAGACGACAGACGACGCTCCCGCCGCCTGAAGCTGGAACACCAGCCGAGATGCGGCGGGGAGCACTCTTCGCCGCATTTCTACTCCGGCAGCCCCGCCATTCGAAGAGCTTCGATATATCGGTTACGGTCGTCCGGTCGCCGAAACGGCGGCAGAATATCGGCAAGATTCGAAAGCCGGAGTGCAGGATCCAACTGGCACAATCGAGCGATCGTTCCCTGCGCTTCCGCAGTTCGCCCGCTCATGACCTGACCGGCCGCCATCACGCGCATCGCGCTCGGATAGTTCGGCTGGTGGCGTAACGATCTTGCCGCCCAGGCGGCGGCATCTTCGTAATGTCCGGCGCAGAAATGAGCCAGCCCGGTGTTGAACTGCCAGGCAAACAGACGCGGATCCAAAGGGCTCAGGCGCATGGCGAGGGCTGCATGTTCGATGGCCTTGTCCGGCTCGCCCAAGCAGGCTTTCACCCAGCTGCTGGTGCCCAAGGCAGCGGCGAGATTCGGGTTGAGGAAGAGCGCGCGATCGATACAGGCCGCGCTATCATCGAGATCGCCGCCGACATAGCCGAGGACATATCCACCATAGGAGAGTGCAACCGCATCGTCCCAGCCGAGTTCGACCGCTCTTCTCGCCAGTCGGGTCGCTTCGGCAATCTCCTCGGCGGGATTGGCCATCCAGCCATTGCTCTTTCTGGTCGCGTAGCATCGCGCCGCCCGGGCATAAGCTATGGCGAACTCCGGGTCGCGCTCGATCGCCTTCATGAACAGCCGCAAGGCCTCGTCGGTGACCGATCTGTTGGTGATCGTCCGGTCGAAGGCCGCCAGCCCGCGCAGATAATAGTCGTAAGCGTCAAGGCTTTCCGTCGGCTTGCGTTTGGCGCGCTCGATCTCCGCCTCTTCTACTTTCGGCGTTATTGCACCAACGATACTTGAGGCCACCAGATCCTGAAGATCGAATATATTTGCCAGCGTCCCATCAAAACGGTCTGCCCAAAGGTGTGCACCCGTCGACGTGTCGATGAGTTGTCCGGCAATACGAAGCCGGTCACCCGTCCGGCGCACACTTCCCTAGACCACATAGCGCACGTTCAACTCGCGCCCTACCTGCTTGATGTCAACGGCCTGCCCCTTGTAGGTGAAGCTCGAATTCCGCGCGATGACGTAGAGATGGCGGAATTGAGCGAGGGCGATCGTGATATCCTCCACGATGCCATCGGCAAAATATTCCTGCTCCGGATCGCCGCTCAAATTCTGAAATGGCAATACCGCAACCGATGGCCGATCGTGATACTTCGTCGGGCCTGAGACGACCTGCGTCTGCGGGACGACTTCAGGCCCCGGTGCGGTCTGTTGGTATTCCGGTCGCTGCCGCGACTGCAGCGAGACGGCCAGGGAGGACGTCTCCGCTTCAGGTTCGGCGCCGAGATGCTTCCTTACGAGAGCCCGGCAGGCCTCGAACTGGCGCATGGCTGCGTTCTCGTGCCCCCGGAGAATGTGGATCCGCATTAGCGCCCGATGGGCGGCCTCCGCTGTCGGGTCCGAGGCGAGCAACCTCTCGGCAAGCCCTTCGCAGGCTGGCTCTTCCGCGGAGCCCGGATCGGAGAGCGCGAGGCTCAACAGCTCCACGAGCTGCAGCGCCTTGCGCCGATACGTGCTCTGGTAAGGTCCGAACCACTCATCCAGCCCGTCCGGAATGGACTCGCCTGCAAGTACCTCACCGCGGTAGAGGTCCGCAGCAAAGGCAAGATCAGCGGTTCCGCCCGCCTCCAGCTTCCGGTCGAAGATCGAAATGTCGGCTTCGTCCAAGCCGCCAATCAGTACGACTGTCTCCTGATCCCCATCGATGTAGACAGGGGCTTCGCTGCTCGCCGGAAACGCCCGCCTGATATCGACCAGCGCCTGCCGCAAGCTATTGCGGGCCTGCTCATTGCTTCGTCCCGGCCAGAAGGCTTCGGAAAGCAGTTCCCTGCGACAACCGCGACGGCCTGCAAGGACCAGGGCAGCAAAAAGAAGCGACGTCTTGCGCATGGCGAAGCGTACTTGCCGGTCTTCCGCGGAGGTAACTTCGAGGCCGCCTAGCAACCTGATACGCACAGAAAGTCTCCAGATTTGGATCGCCGCCGCAGAATAGCATTTGGGAAGACGGATTTAACACCGATTTAGCGGCGGCTTGTCGAAGTTTTCTTGGCCGTTCACGCTCAGCCCAACGGCCCGAAAACACCCGCATGGCACATTCCCACTCACACATCTCACAAAGGAGACTGGGAAATGGCTCACACGGAAACTCACGCTGCCGTTGGCGCGCCGATAAAACAGGTGTCCGAGTACACGGTGAACAGCATCACAATGTTGGCCGCTGCCGTGAGGCAGTGGCGTAGGGTCGTCGCGAGACGGAAAGTGCTGGCAGACCTGACGCCTGATCAACTGAGAGATATCGGTCAACCAGAGATCAATCGCCCGGTGCTGGAAATCAAAGCAGGCCTGATGACGAACTTGATGTCGATGCGGTAGTGAGCAAATTCAATTGCGTCGCTGCGACGAAACAATGGCGGCTCAGCTCCGAACGAGCAGCGGCTCTTTCCCGTTTCAGACCATCTCGGTAATCATCTTGCCGATTTCGGCGAAGACGGGATTGAATTCATCCATCTTGACCATCGTTTCCGCCATGTAGACGGCGGCGACGATCGGGCCGCGCTTCGGCGGCCAGATGATGGCGATATCACCGGCCGAACCGTTGTCGCCTGTTCCAGTCTTGTCGCCGATCTTCCAATCGCTGGGCAGGCCTGCGCGCAGGCGCGCGCCGCCCGTCGTGTTTGCAATCATCCAGTCGACCAGCTGATTTGCAGAGGTTTCCGCCAGAACCGAGCCGAGAGCAATATTACCGAGCGAATCGAGCATTGCATCCGGCGTCGTTGTGTCACGCGGATCGCCCTTCGCGGCCTCGTTCAGTGCGGTTTCCATGCGGTCGAGCCTTGTCGTGCCGTCGCCGATCGAGCGCAGCCAATCGGTGAGTGCAGCCGGGCCGCCGAAGCTCTCCAGCATGAGGTTGCCGGCGGTGTTGTCGCTCAGCGTGATGCCGGCCTTGCAGATCTCGGCCATCGTCATCCCGTCGCCGCCCGCATGCTTTTCGGTCTCGGGGGAATAGGTGACGAGCTTTTCCTTGCCGTAGGTGACGCGCCGGTCGAGGCTCTCATCGCCCTTGTCGACACGGGCAAGAACGAGGCCGGCGGCCAGAACCTTGAAGGTGCTGCACATGGCGAAGGGCTCGCTGCCGCGATAGCCGAAGGAAACATTCGTGTCGCTGTCGAGAACGGAGACCCCGAGACGCCCGCCGATGCGCGCTTCAAGTGCCGCAAGCCGCTTGTCGATATCGTCGTTCTGTTGCTCAGCACGCACGAGAGGGGCAAAGCCCAACGCAGGCAGCAGCAAGGCGGAGCCCAGGAAGCTGCGGCGGGTAAGGCTGTGATTCATGAAGACCTCCGGGGAATCAGGATCACAGGCGTAAGGCTCGATTGCGGCGGCATCTCGGCTTTTTAGCGGGATCAGGCGGCGCGCGTGACTTCCACAGTCACATGCGACAACTCGTCCAGGCTCGAAAGCCTCTCCTTGTAGAAGGCGGTGTCGCGCGACTGCGGCGTCAGCACCGCAACGATCGCAGCATGATGGCCGGGACCAACCTGCCAGACATGTAGATCGGTAATGCGGTCGCCATCGCCTTCGATCACATCACGGATTTCATCCGGCAGCGTTTCACCCTCCGAGAGCACATCGAGCAGAACAGCCCCGGAGGATTTCAGCAGCCCCCAGGACCACTGAGCGATGATAAGAGCGCCGACGATGCCCATCAGCGGATCGAGCCAGAGCCAGCCATAGAGGCTGCCGAAGGTGAGTGCGGCAATGGCGAGCACCGAGGTCAGTGCGTCGGCGACGACGTGCATATAGGCAGAGCGAATATTGTTATCCGCATGACCATGGTGGCCATGATCGTGGCCGTGGTGGTGATCATGATGATGGTCATGCCCGTGCCCATCATGGTGGCCGCCGCTACCGCTCAACATCCAGGCACTGACGAGATTGACGGCAAGGCCGATGATGGCGACGGCAATCGCCTGGCCGAAGCTGATCGGCACGGGCGATGTGATGCGCAGGAAACTTTCCCAGCCCATCAGCAGGGCAATCATCGCCAGAATGATAGCGCTCGCAAAACCGGCGAGATCGCCGAGCTTGCCTGTGCCGAAAGTGAAGCGCGGGTTGCGGGCCTGCTTGCGGGCGAAGAGATAGGCGAGCGCAGAAATGAGCAGCGCGCTGGCATGGGTGGACATGTGCCAGCCATCGGCCACCAGGGCCATCGAGCCGTAAATGGTGCCGGCGCCAATCTCGACCACCATCATGACTGCCGTCAGAGCGATCACAAGCCAGATGCTGCGTTCGTTGCGGGCATGGTCCTGCCCCAGGAAGACATGCTCATGTCCGTAGCTATTCGTTCCGGCACTCATTGCCAGCTCCTTATCGATATCGATCCGGCTCAGCGGATATAGGTTCGCAATACTTCGGATATTTCCTCGACCGCCTCCGCCCTCGCCTTCTCGTCGGCGGCATGCAGCACATGTTCGTGCAGATGGTCGTCCAGCACTTCGCCCGTGAGCCCCGTCAGCGCGCCGCGCACGGAGGCCAGAAGCTGGAGGATCTCGCCACAGGGACGCTCGCCCTCGAGCGCACGTTCGACTGCCTCGAGTTGCCCACGGATGCGGCTGACACGAGCGATGAGCTTCTTCTTCTGATGGGTCGTATGGGACATAATGGTCTCTAATGTAGGATAGGGGGGTACACTATATTGACTTCTCAAAAAGGAAAAGCGGCAATGCAATGCAGAATCCCTCAGCAGATTGCGCCGTGATACATGGCCATTGACAAACGCCCGGATTGGGCGGATTGATGGCCACATGATCAAGAACGCGCACCATAACCGCTCGTATTTTTGGCTGTACCTGTAAAGGGCGGCCGAGACAGATCATAATGTCAACAAGCCGCCGTCAGGCGGCTTTGTTGTATCAGCAGCGTCCTGGCGGCATAAACTCAAAAAGGACGCGAAGACCATGCTTGAAATCGAAGACAGTGAAATATCGCTCGTGCGACCGCCGGTCGTGACGATCCGCGCCGCCAAACCCCGCGACATATCCGAACTCCACGAGATGATCGGCTTGCTTGCCGCCCATCACGGCGACATCTCGGGTTCGACACCTGAACAGCTTGAACGCGATCTCTTCGGCCCGACGCCGTGGATTTCGGCTCTCGTCGCCGACGGTAGCGACGGGCTGATCGGCTACGCCATCCTCGTTCCACTCTACAGGGCGCAGGAAGGCAAGCGCGGCATGGATCTGCATCACCTTTTCGTACGCGACGGCCATCGCGGCCATGGCACAGGCCAGCTTCTCGTCGATCGCGCCCGGGAAACCGCGCGCATTGCGGGCTGCGATTACCTCTCCGTCAGCGCTGCCACCGGCAATCTCAAGGCTCACCGTTTCTACGAACAGATGGACTTCACCCCTCGCCCGGTCACCGGCATGCGCTATATGCAGGCTCTGTCGTGAGCGGCTCCAGCCGCTCGGCCGTCTTGCAAGGGAGGAAAGCATGACCCGACTGGCGGTGGTTCTGACCGAAGGCTTCGCGGACTGGGAAGTGGGGCAGCTTGCTGCCTCCGCCCGCACCCATTTCGGTTTCGATGTGGTGACGGCAAGTCCCGGCGGCGCGGAAGTGCGTTCCATGGGCGGCATGCGAGTGGCACCCGATGCGGTAGCCGAGAACCTGCATAGCGACGCCTTCGATGCGCTGGTCATCTGCGGCGGAACGATCTGGGAGACGGAGAAGGCGCCGGACCTTTCACCCGTGATCAACGACTTCATCGCGCGCGGCAAGCTCACCGCCGCGATCTGCGGTGGGACGCTGGCGCTGGCGCGCGCTGGTGTACTGAACGATATTCCGCACACCAGCAACGCGCCCGATTTCATTGCCGGCGCCGAGGGTTATCGCGGCCAGGCGCATTATCGCGACGGGCCGCAGGCCGTGCGATCCGGCATGATTGTGACTGCGCCCGGTTCGGCGCCGATCACCTTTACAGCTGAGATCTACCGGGGGCTCGGCTTCGGCGGCGAAGAGCTGGATACCTATGTGCAGATCCTCGGCGCGGAGCATCAGCCGAAGGCGGCCTGAGCCTCGCAAAGCAGGTCGATCACCTCGCCCGTGGTGCGCACGTCGCCGAAGCTGCGATAGACCGAATAGAGCGCCATGTTGTGATCGATATCGCGCCGAGCTGCATTCGCATCGGCCAACATCACGACCCGAAAGCCGCTGGAGCAGGCATCACGGGCCGAAGATTCACAACAGATATTGGTCAGCGTGCCTGTTATGAGGACCGTATCGACGCCGCGCGATTTCAGCATGGCCGCAAGCGGCGCGCTTTCCGGATGAAAGGCGCTGTAGGAGGTCTTCTCGATCATGAGATCCCACGGCTTCGGAACAAAGTCCGGCGCAATCCGGCCGGCAATCGGCCCGCCGCCGCCCGAGGTGCGGTAAAGCTCGGCAATCGTTTCCCCGAAAAATTCGCGCGCCAGCTCCGGATGAGTCTGCCTCGGCGCCGGCACCACCCAGACAACCAGCCCGCCGCAGTCGCGCACCGCAGCAATGAGCGCCTGAATGTTTGGAACGATGCCTTCGGCATAGCTGCCTGGAGTGACGAAGAAGGGGATCATGTCGACGACGACGAGCGCAGTTCTCGCCGGCGTCAGATGGGTGAAGGCGAAACGCCGGCCGCGGCGCTCTTCCTGGCGTGCATATTCACGCGGTTCGATCTGCCAGTCGTGCCGTTTCAAGACCGTTCGTCCGTTTTTGAAGATTGAGGCCTTAGCGTATACCGAGTCGCCGTAACGGCGGTGTCTCTTTTGCCGGACTGTCCTTGCCGGCCGCCTCATGCGCAGGGCGGGTAGCCCATTGATGAAGTGCTGCCTTCACGAACAGATAGGCCGCGGCTCTTGCCTGGGCGAGATTGCCGGGATCGTCGAGACGGCTGGCGATCTTCACTTCCATAGTGGCAAGCGTATCGTCGAACCAGCGCGCAAGGACGGCATTGCGCGCGGCAAGCCGCTCCCGCATGCGGGCTATCGCGGCGTCTGTTTCCTCAAGGGTCGGGTGCTTCATTGTGGCAGTGTGGCCTGCGGCGCTTGCCCCAGGCAGACGCTACTTGCTCGGCACGGCCTTCAAATAGGCTGAGATCGCTTCGATATCAGATTGCGGCAGATGGGCGATGTTCTGCTGCACGTCGACCATCTGGCCGCCGGCCGAGTCGAAATCGGGGGTGAAGCCGGTCTGCAGGTAGTTGGTGATATCGGCCTCGCTCCAGGAGCCGACGCTCTTCGAGCCGGGCGTGATATCGGGTATGCGGCCCTTGCCTTCCGGGTTCGGCGCGCCGGCGAGCCATTGGTCGCGGACGAAGCCGCCGAGGGAATCGCGCGGGGTGTGGCACTCGCCGCAATGGCCGAGGCCTTCGACCAGATATTGGCCGCGCTTGAGCTTGTCGTCAGCATTGGCGAGCACGACGCGCGGCTGGTCGTTGAAATAGAGGAGTTTCCAACCGCCGAGCGCAAGGCGAATGTTGAAGGGGAACGGCAGTTCGTGCGGTGGCGCGACATTGCTGCTCTTCGGCAGCGTCTTCAGATAGGCGAAGAGATCGTTGACGTCCTCGTCGCTCATGCGCGTGTAGGAACCATAGGGGAAAGACGGGTAGAGATGCTGGCCGTTGGGGCCGACGCCGCGCTTCATGGCATTGCCGAACTGAGCGAGCGTCCAGCGGCCGATGCCGGCCTGCTCATCCGGGGAAATATTCGGAACATGGAAGGTGCCGAAAGGGCTTTTGAGTGCAAGGCCGCCGGCAAGGGTCAGCTTTGCATCGCCTTGCGCACCGGGGGTCGCATGACAGCTGACGCAGCCGCCGGCCCAGAAAACCTTTTCACCATTCGCGACATCAGGCGCGCCGAGATTGGCCCAATGGCTTTCCGGCAGCGGATCCGGCGCCGTCACGAAATAGAAAACTGCGCCGCCGATCACGACGACGCCGATGAGACAGAGCACAAAGCGGATGAACCTGCGGACCATGCGCCGCCTCTCCTTCTATCGATATCAAGGGCTTTCCCTGGTTCGCTGGCCCCGGTGCCAGGGAGAATAAGGCGATCCGCACCGGCGGCAAGAGCCGGTGCGGATCGCGAGATGATACGGGAATAGCTCTATCGCCTAGTCCTTCTTGATGCGATAGACCTGATGACAGCCACCGCAATTGCCGCCGACCGTGTTCAGCGCCGCGCCGACGCCGGCAGCATCAGCCGGAAGCTGGGCGAGCACGGTTTCGGCGTCGGTAGACAGCTTCGCGGCGCGTGCCTTGAAGTCATCCATGTTTTCCCAGATCTTCGGGCTTGCTTCCTCGTCGCCCGTCTCGGTGCCCGGCTTGAACTGGTCCGGGAAGGCTTTTGCCGTCGTGGCGATCGTCGTCAGTGCCGTCTTCACGGCTTCGGCATCATAGGGCTTGGTGCCCTTGGCGATGGCAGACAGCGCGCCTGCTGCGCCACCAATCTGTTTCATCATTCCAATGCGTGCGTCGTGCGTGCCGTCGGCGGCCATGACCGAACCGAGGGCAATGCCGGCGAACGCAACAGCCGCCGCTACTGTTTTCCAATTCATATTTTCTCTCCATTGTTCCACCGGCGAAGCCGGTCGAGGGCAATCTGCACCGGGATCATGACAAAATCCATGTGGCCGCATAGTCACGTTTGGCCGGATCCTCATAAAAACAATGTGATAAGAATAGGCAGGATCAGGCCGTCTTCCACCCTTGCCAGAGGCTGATCGCGGAAATGACGACCAGCAGCAGGCCGGCGAGACGGCCGATGACGGCAGTCGTGTTCGGGTTGGAAACCAGGAGATCGCGGCTGCGGCCGGCCGTCATCGCAAGCGTGCCGTAGACGGCCAGCTGAGTCAGCACAGTCATGATGCCCATGATCAGACCCTGCAGCCAGATCGGCCCATATTCGGGCTTTATGAATTGCGGATAGACGGCGAGCACGAAGATATAGGCCTTGGGATTGACGAGGCAGGTGACCGCTCCCTGCCGAAACGCCTTCCAGGTGGAACGCGCCGTGCCGGGGCCGACCGCCTCGACCTTAATCGAGCTCTTCATCAGCGAGATACCAATCCAGATCATATAGCCGACGCCGGCAAAGAGCAGCAGGTTGAAGACACCAGGCAGCATGGCGACGAGGATGCCAACGCCTGCCGCACCATAGGCCGAATGCACGGCCCCGCCGAGCATGATGCCGCTGGTGGCGGCCAACCCGCGCTTGGTGCCGCCCGTCAGCGAG
Organism: Rhizobium sp. CF142; assembly: GCF_000281145.1. NCBI lineage: Bacteria > Pseudomonadati > Pseudomonadota > Alphaproteobacteria > Hyphomicrobiales > Rhizobiaceae > Rhizobium > Rhizobium sp. CF142. Next base: position 15,209 of record NZ_AJWE01000035.1, read on the forward strand.
TTGGCGAGCACGAAGAGCATGTCCATGCCGGGCACGATGATGATGCCGAAGAGAAGGGTGAAGTAGAGCCAGAGGCTTTCGTGGTAATCCATGTCAGTTGTCCATCCCGTATTTCTGTGCGCTTTTTCAGGAAGTGCATCAATTTCAATCCGATAGATGGCTCTATACGGGAAGCCAACTGACAGTGTATTGTCAGGAGCGTTGGAGAAAGGGCGGCAAATGCGCAAGGCCTCCAGGCTTTTCGAGATCATCCAGATATTGCGGCTGGGGAAGAAGCCGATGACCGCGGCC
>NZ_AJWE01000036.1:0-46663 GCF_000281145.1 Rhizobium sp. CF142
CCGCAAAGGTGCCGTCGCCTGCCGCATCCGGCTCGGCTTCATCGGTATGAAGCCAGCGCACCGCGACCCGGCATTCGCTCCCGGTTTCGGCTGCGGTCAGTTCCTCCGGGGTGCACAGCCGTTTGAACCGTGCCAGCCGGTGCAGCCCGTCGCGGTAATCCCGGGCGAAGAAGGCCGACATCGTGGCGGGCGGATGCACGGAAGTATCGGTCTCGACGGTCATGCGCAGGCCGATGGCGGGATCTTGCGAGAGTGTTTCGACCGCACGCCACAGCGCGAAATACTGTGCCGTCGTCAGCCATGTCTCCGGCGCGATATGCAGTGTCGCCGGCAGCCTTGCCTGACGCAGCAGAGCCGGGGCGGGCAGGCCCATACGCTCCGCCGCCCGCCAGAAGGCTTGCGGCAACCTGCATCTGTCGCCCGCGTCCCTGGTCATCGTTGCATCCTCCGCCGCGGTCCTCACATCTGGCTCTTGATCAGCCGGTCGAAGGCACGGTCGCCCAGCCACTTGCGCACCCAGATCATGAGCTTTGCGTATTTGCCCGCTGCGTAGCGGGCTTTGGGCCGGGCCGACAGGAGGGCATTGCCGACGACATCGGCGATGACTTTGGGATCAGTGCCCTGGCCCCGGCCATAGCTCCTGTCGATGGAGGCGGCCACGCTTTGCGCGAGCTTCTGATAAGGGCCGCTGCCGGACCGTTCCAGGATGCCCCGGGAAGCCGCATCGCCAAAGCCCGTCTCGATAAGCCCCGGCTCGATCACGACGACGTGGATGCCGAAGGGTTCGAGCTCCAACCGAAGGCTGTCCGACCAGCCTTCCAGCGCATGTTTGGTCGCGTGATACCAGGCGCCCAGCACCGTATAGATCTTGCCCCCCATCGAGGTGATGTTGACGATGGTGCCGGCGCCGCGCGCCCGCATCGCCGGGAGCAGAAGCTGGGTCAGGCGAGCGGGGCCGAAGACGTTGACCTCAAACTGGTAGCGCGCCTCATCGAGCGGGATCTCCTCGACAGGGCCGTAGAGACCGAAGCCGGCATTGTTGACCAGCACGTCGACGCCGTCAGATTTTTCGGTGATCGCCCGGACCGCGGCAACGATATCCTCGTCCTTGGAAATATCCATCCGCAGAGGGATTGCGCCAAGCTCTGCCAGATCGGCCATCTTCTCGACGCTGCGGGCGGCGGCATAGACCAGATAGCCGTCAGCGATCAGGCGTCCGGCTATGGTTTTTCCCATGCCGGATGACGCGCCCGTAACCAGGGCCGTAGGTTGGGATTTGCTGTTCATGGTGCACCTTTTTGCTCTTGCATGGAACGCAAGGTAAGCCGGCGCATCATGCCAGATCAGTTGCAGACGACGCCAGAGATATTGCGAAAGGCGCCAATTCTCCGATATTCGCAATGCTTCGGCACGTCATCTCGCTTATTCTTTTGGTTTTATGTCATTGAAATAAAGTATTTTTACTAATCCTTTTATTGCTGAGAGGAATCTGTAATTAAATTCTCATGCTTGTATGTAGAAAGTGAATTTTTAGAGTTAATAACTATAAGTTGACAATATACAATTCACGTTTATTCTTCCTGTAGTATTTTTATGGGAGGAGAAATTGTCTAGCGCAATCAATGAAAAATTCTTCTTCGACTATATAAAGCTGCATTTGTTCGATGGCAGCCTGTCGGCAAAACAAGTCGACGGTATGCAAAGTATTCTGACCGCGTGGAGTGCAAAACATGCAGGGCAGGACGACCGGTATCTTGCCTATATGCTTGGTACAACCCATCACGAGACCGGAAGAACCATGCAGCCGATCAAGGAATGGGGCAGCGATGCCTATTTCTTCAGGATGTATGATCGCAAAGGTCAACGGCCGGATGTCGCGCAACAGCTGGGAAACACGCAGGATGGCGACGGTGTCAAATTCTGCGGCCGCGGCTACGTCCAGCTCACCGGACGGGCCAATTATACCAAATGGGCCGCGAAGACCGGGCAGCCGCTGGTGGATAATCCGAATCTCGTCCTGCAAGCCGACATCGCCACTGTCATTCTCATGGAGGGCATGATTGCCGGCTCCTTTACCGGCAAGAAGCTCGGAGATTACTTCTCCGGGGCAACGGCCGACTGGGTGAACGCACGGCGCATCATCAACCGTCTGGACAAGGCCCAGCTCGTCGCGAGCTATGCCACCAAATATTACGCCGCCATCAGCTACACGACGTGAGCCCGACGCAATGACGGATAGTTCCGAAAACCCGCCGCCGCGCGAGGCGACGCCGCTTGCGGAAACGCTTATCAAATGGGGAACTGTCGCAGCCGGGCTGATCGCCGCCGCCCAGGCCGGTACGACCTGGATCAATGGCTATTTCAGCGAACGCAATGCCAATATAGCGGCCGTGCAGAGCGTCGAGCTGCAGAAGGTCAAGGACCAGAGCGAGCTTGCCAAGACCTATCTCGATCTCATTCTCGACGACCAGACCACGCCGCAGGACAGGACGCTGCTCTACGATGCGCTGAGCCAGCTCAAGGACCACCCGCTACAGGCATGGGCGAAGCAAAAATATGATGCCAATCGGCTCTATATGGAAGCGCTGGTCAGGAACGCGCAGGAGAGGGCGGAGGCCGCGCGCATCAAGGAGGAATCCCAGCGAGAGAGTACGGAGCTGAAGCTCGAGGCCGAGGCCATAACGCTCGACATGAGCCAGGCGAAGGCTGAGGCTGACCCGGAAAAGGTCGAGAAGCTCCGGGAAGAGATCCTGGCGATCTATGCGAGGATATCGGAGACCGAAGCCGCCGTATCCGTTGCAACGATCACCATTGAAAAGAGCGCGTCCGACCAAAGTGTCAGCTCGAAACTGCCCGAGCTGAGCAATAGCGTGGGCCAAACAGGCGATACCGTCGTGGCGCTCAGCGAAAAAATCACGCCCGACCTGCTCAAGCCGCTTTTTGCCGCCTCCGCCTCCCAGAGGATCGAGGACAATTACATCTACCTGCAGAAGGCGCTGCAGGAGTTTCGCGTCTCCGATCCCCGGATCGTCGCCGCCGTTGTCGCAAATCTCGCGGTGGAGGCGCCCGACCTCAGGGAGCAGGAGGAAAACGAGGCCTATGCGGCGCGGACCTATGAGGGCAAGGCCGTATTGGGGAACACCCAGCCGGGGGATGGCGCAAAATATCGCGGGCGAGGCTATTTCGGCCTGACCGGACGAGAAAACTACGTGCGGATGAGCAAGAGCCTGAAGCTGCCGAGTCTCGTCGATTTCCCCGAGGATGCGAAGAAGCCCGAGCTTGCCCTGCGCATTGCCGTTGCCTTGCTGACGGAACGAACATCGCGGCTGACGGCGGCACTCGATGCAGACGATCTCGTCACAGCATCAAAAATCGTCCGCGCAGGGGCGAACCCCGAGCTTCATCAGAAGTTTGCGGCCACCTATCGGCAGGTGATCGTGAAGCTGGCGGGGTAGGCTGTCCCCGTCGACGATCGCCGCAACGCGGAGAGCCCGCTTTGGTGCGTGCTCAATTTGTTGGCAGGACCTTTGCTGCTAACGCAATGCCATCCTTGGCCTTGTGCCTGATATCGAACGCCAGCAGATATCAGGGACAAGCCCGAGCATGATGGCGGGCAGGTGGCGGCCCTGCCTTACTGGTTAGTTCGACTTCTTGGCGTCGACTTCCCTATACGCGGCGTCGAGGAAGCTGGTGTCGATCCACTTGTCGTAGTCGACGGAGCCCTTGAGCAGCTTGGCGTCGGCCATGAACTGCTCTTCGCTCTTCAGCGAAGCAAGTGCCTCAGGCGTGATCTTCGGGTCCTGATAGAAAAGGTTGTCCTTGTAGGTCTTGCGGACCGACTTTTCCGAGGACTTGGTTTCGTCGACGAAGATCTTGATCGTGTCTTCCGGGTGGGCATCGGCCCAGCGGGCGGTTTCGATATCGACCTTCAGAAGGCGCTTGACGAGATCGGGGTACTTGCGGACGAACTCGCCATTGGCGGATATGAGGAAGGGGGCCGACCATTCCGGATGCGAGGAGGCATCGAGGATGACGCGGGCCTGGCCGGTGTCGACGAGCTTGGCGGCGACATCGCCGCTTTCGACGACGGCATCGACATCACCGCGCACCAGCGCCGGGCCTGAGGCGTCGAAGGCGAGGTTCAGGGATTCCACGTCGTTCAGCGACAGGCCAGCGGATTTCAGCGCCTTGGCGAAGGTGGAGTGGCGCACTGTGCCGGTGAGATAGGCGACCTTCTTGCCCTTGAGATCGGCGAGCGACTTGATCGGGGAGTCGGTCTTGACGATGATCGCCGAGCCGTTTTCCTTCACGAAGCTGGAAAGGCCGATGGCCTTCACGTCCGCGCCGGCTGCGGCGACGCGGAGCGCCGGGTTGTTGCCGGTATAGATGAATTCGACAGCGCCGGTGGCAAGCGCGGTGGTGGCTTCCGAGCCGCCATTGGTGAAGGCGATGAATTCGACCTTGATGCCGTCCTTTTCGAATTCCTTGGCGAGCGAGCCGCTGTGGCGCTCAAGGATGAATTTCAGGTGGCCGGGGGCGGTGCTGCCGATGCGGATGACATCGGGCTTGTCTTCGGCAAGCGCGGGCGTGGAGAGCGCGGCGCTGCCGAGGGCGAGGGCCGCGAGGCCTGATAGCAGCGTGCGGCGCAGGATGGATGGGTTGAAGCGTGTCATGTGGTGTCCCCTTCAGAAACGGTATTGCATTCAGTTGTGAGAGATTTCGGAGCTGCCCTTCCAGGCGGTGGCCCAGCGCTCGAACCAGACGAGCAGGTAGTTCACGAGCAGGCCGATCGCGGTCATGGTGATGATGCCGGCATACATGTCGGCCGTTTCCATCATCAGCTGCGACTGCTGGATCAGGAATCCGAGGCCGGATTTGGCGGCGAGCATCTCGGCGCCGATGACCGCGAAGATCGAGGATTTGACGGCAAGGCGCATGCCCGAGACGATCGAGGGAATGCTCGCCGGCAGGATGACCTTGCGGAACATGTCGAGGTCAGACGTGCCCATCGAGCGGGCGGCCTTCAGCAACAGCGGATCGACTGACTTGACGCCGGAGATCGTGTTGATCAGCAGGAAGAAGACCGAGGAATAGAAGCAGATGGCGATCTTCGAGGCCTCGCCGATGCCGAGCAGCAGGATGAAAACCGGCAGCAGGGCAAATTGCGAGGTGTTGCGCAGCGTCTGGACAAGCAGGTCGGAGACCTTTTCGAACAGCGTATAGCGTCCCATCAGGAAGCCGAGCGGCACGGCGACCACGACGGCAAGCAGGAAGCCGATCGCGGCGCGCTGCAGGCTGATGCCGATATTGGCCGAGAGCGTGCCGTCGAGCAGCATCGCGTACCAGGCTTCCAGCACTTCGCTGAGCGGCGGGAAGAAGATGCGGTTCAGCCAGCCGAGGCGCGGCGCGATCTCCCAGAGGCCGAAGAAGACGACCATCAGCGGCAGGCCATAGGTGGCAGCGCCGAATTCGATGCGGCGCCTGGGCCGTGCGGCCTTTTCCTTCGCGGGGAAGAGACGGGCGCCGACGGCGGATTTATCGGTAATGTAGGCCATGGCAGGTCCTCCCTTCAGTTGCTGTAGGCGGGCGAAAGCGCCCAGTCTTTCTGCGCCTTGTTCACCTCGTCGCGCAGCGCTTCCCAGACGCGGCCGCGATGGGCGTTGAACTCCGCACTGGCTCTGATGTCGCCATCGCGCGGGCGCGGCAGGTCGATATCGATGATTTCCTTCACCGTGCCGGGGCGCGCCGTCATGACGACGATGCGGTCGGCGAGGTAGATCGCCTCGTCGATCGAGTGGGTGACGAAGACGACTGTCGTGTTGATCTTTTCCCAGATGCGCAGAAGCTCGGTCTGCAGGATCTCGCGGGTCTGGGCATCGAGTGCCGCGAAGGGCTCGTCCATCAGCAGCACTTCGGGATCGGTCGCGAGCGCGCGGGCGATCGCCACGCGCTGCTGCATGCCGCCGGAGAGCTGGTTGGGGAAACGATCTTCGAAACCGGAGAGGCCGAAGAGGGAGAGGAAGTAGCGTGCCTTCTCCGTGCGCTCGCGCTTGGGAACGCCGTGGACCTCGAGCGCATATTCGATATTTGCGAGAGCCGTGCGCCAGGGAAACAGCGCATATTGCTGGAAGACGTAGCCGGTCTTCGGGTCCGGCTTGACGATGTGCTTGCCGTCGATCCGGACGATGCCGTCAGAGGCTTCGGTCAGGCCGCCGATAATGTCGAGAAGCACGGATTTGCCGCTGCCGCTCGGGCCGACAAGGGTGATGAATTCGCCCTTGCGGATGGTGAGATCGATACCGTTCAAGACCGTGACGCGGTCCGAAGGGCGGCCGTCGATCGTAACGGTCTGGCCGGGCTTCAGCTGGAAGGTCTTGCGGACATCGGTGACGGTGATGCGGTCCATGGGATTCTCCAATTCAGACTTGCGCGACGCGGATGCGGTGGGTGGGGTCGAGTTGCGATCCGCCCGGTTTGCCGCGCTTCCAGCCAAGCGCGCGGGAATAGCTGCCGAAGAGGTTACGCGCCTCGACCTCTTCTTCAGTGATCGACAGCGGACCGTCGGCGCGCTCGGCGACATAGAGCGCGTCGGTCGGACAGTAGATCTCGCAGAGGAAGCAGGTCTGGCAATCATCCTGGCGGGCGATGACGGGCACGCCATCGGTGGCATCGAAGACATTGGCCGGGCAGACCTTCACGCAGATATCGCATTCCACGCAGCGGCTTTCGGAGACGACTTCGATCATGATGCGATCTCCTGGCGAGCATCCGATACGGCGCTGACGGCGATCTCATCGACGCCGCGCACGGTGATGGAGTGGGCAAAGGCCGGGTCGTTGCCCTTGAAATCGGAACGGCGGTGCATGCCGCGGCTTTCCTTGCGGGCAAGGGCTGAGGCGAGCGACCAGCGGCCGTGGGCGGCGATGGCGGCGGCCTCGCGCGCCTTCAGCCTGTCGAGGCCGGAGCCTGCGAGATGGTTTTTGACATCGGCCCAGAGGGTGTCGAGCTTGTCCTGGCTCGCCTGCAGGCGGCTGCCTTCGCGGAAATAGTTCTTCTCCAGGGGCGTGACTTCGGCGCGCACGCTATCGATGACATCCTTCGGCGTCAGCGCGTCCTTCACCGTGCCGCCGGGGCGCAAGCCCGCCTGGCCGAGCGGGCTGGATTTGGCGCGGAACGCCTTGTCGCCGCGGCGTTTGGCGTGGCCGGCCGCACCCTGGCCGGACCACCAGCCGCTGGCGATGGCCCAGGAGGAATTCGGGCCGCCGCCGCCTGACGTTGCACCCGCCAACGGTTCGCGGCTTGCGGCATCGCCGGCGACATAGAGGCCCTGCACATCGGTGCCGCAATCGGACGTGGCAATGCGGATGCCGCCTGTGCCGCGCACCGTGCCTTCGGCGCGGAAGGTGACGCGGAACATCTGGGCGAAAGGGTCGACCGGCGTGCGGTCATAGGGCACGAAACAGTTTGGCTGGCCGCGGCGCAGCCAGTCCTGCAGGGCGGGCTCGGCCTGATCGAGCACGGCATAGACGGGGGCTTCGATCATGGCCCTGGCGATTTCCTTTTCGCGCTCGCCGATACCGTTCTGCAGGTGGTTGCCGTCGCTATCGAGGATCGGCGTGCCATCCTCGCGGAAGAAGGAGGCCCAGCGGAAGGGCAGGCCCTTGTTGAGCGAGGAGCCGTAGGGGGCGAGCGTATATTTGCCGGTGAATTCCATGCCCGAGAGGCTGGCGCCGGCTTCCGCCGCCATCAGATGGCCATCGCCGGTCAGAGCCGCAGCGCCGAGGATGCGCTCATGGAAGGCGCAGCCGCCCGTTGCCAGCACCACGGCGCCGGCATCGACCCGCCAGTCGCGGTCTCGCTGGCGATCTATGCCGGCAGCCCCGGTGACGGCTTCGCCATCGAAATAGAGTTCGAGGGCAGGATGGTGATCGAGAACGGTGATGCCGGCCTTGAGCACGCGGCGGCGCATGAAGGCCATGTAATCGGGGCCGCGCAGATTGGCGATATAAAGCTTGCCGTCTTCATCATCGGGGAAGGGGTAGCCCCATTCGGCAAGCTTCAGGAGGTTTTCATAGGCCTGATCGACGGTGCGCAGCATCCAGCGCTGGTCGGCGAGATTTCCGGTGCGCTGCCAGCGGCGCTCGACGATCTGTGCGCGGTTTTCACCCGGCGGGACCAGCCATGTGCCGGTATTCGACGGGGCGGTCGCGCCGCTGGTGCCGAGATAGCCCTTGTCGGCAAGCACGACGCGGGCGCCATTCTGTGCCGCCGACAAGGCAGCCCAGGCACCGGCCGGGCCGCCACCGATGACGAGCACGTCCGTTTGCAGATGCAACGGGCCGCTGCCCGCCAAGTCCTTACGCTTCAGCGACATCAGAAAATCTCTAGGTGATGATAAAGGCGCGGCAGCCGGAGGGACTGCCGCCCAAGAGTCACGATAAAAAAGCGCGGCAGCTGCAGGGCTGCCGCGCTGGAACACATCAGGCAGCGTTGGAGAACCAGGAGGGTTCGTTGCCTGCGGTCCACTTGATATTGCAGCCGATGGATGGGGTCTGCTCGAGCGCAGGCCTGGCGCCGGCGAGCACGGCGTCTGTCGCAGCGCGCAGGTCCTTGCCGGTGACCGGCTTGCCATTGCCCGGGCGGGCATCGTCGAACTGACCGTGATAGGCGAGCTTGCGGGCGCCATCGAAGAGGAAAAGGTCAGGCGTGCAGGCAGCGCCATAGGCCTTGGCGACGCCCTGTGCCTCATCCTTCAGATAGGGGAAGGTGTAGCCGATCGCTTCGGCTTCGTGGCCGACCGCGGCAAGGCTTTCTTCCGGATGGGCCTCGGCATCGTTGCTGTTGATGGCGATGACACGCAGGCCCTTCGCCTCATATTCCCTGGCGAAGGCGGCAAGATCATTGCGGATCAGCTGCACGAAGGGACAACGGTTGGAAATGAAGGCCACGAGCAAGGCCGGCGTGCCATCGAAATCAGAAAGCTTGTGCAGCACGCCCCTGGCATCCGGCAGAATGAAGTCCGCGGCGCGGGTGCCGAGCTCGATGGGATTGGACGCTGTCTTGGGCATGGAAATCCTCCTGATGGGTTCAAATGATATAATCTATAAATTTTATGAAGTTTGAACCGGAAGACATTTGCTTCGATGGCGCTTTAGCGAAATAGCTTTCTTCTATGCGGGACAATCGTGGAAAGTTTTTGGGGTGAGGGTGGGAATGGCAGAGGTGGCGGGTGCGGGGAGGAGTCGAGGTGCATTCGCGGATAGGCGAGGATAGGCTGTGCCGTGTGGCCCCCTTATCCGGCCCTGCAAGCCACCTGACCGGAATGAGGGGCCTAACGCAAAATGGTTCTACACATTCCTGAGACATGTTCGGAGACATGCCTGACAGTCGGGCGCGTATCACCGCCCGCTATCCAAGCCTATGCCGCATCCAGACATTCGGCTCCTCGTACAGCCCGATGTCCGCTTCGCAATCGGCCATCAGCGGCGCCAGCCCGCCCTCCACGTGATAGGGGCCGGATACCGGAAAGCGCAGGCCGGTCCACACGGTCCATTGCTCCAGCGGTGCTGCGACGCGCATCGAGCGCGGGACGATCTTCACGATCCGGCCGCCGAGCTGCCAGTGCTTTCGCAGCCACGGATCGAACGGAGCGCCGTCTGTGGTTTTCCAGCCGATATAGTCCGCGAAGGATGCCAGCGGATAGGCGGGTTTTTTGGTCGGGCGCACGGGGGCGACGAGGGCATCGAGCCCGCTGTCTTTGGCATGCCTCTTCATGTTGGCGATCAGGCGTTCGGCAAGATCCGAGCCGCGCACTTCAGGCGTCACCACGATGGCGAGAGCGGAAAGGGCATTGGGCGTTTCTCCCGCTGCGGCGCCTTCCACGCCGCGGGTAAGAACCGCGTCCCAACCCGCGTCGGGCAGGGAGGTTTCGTCATCGGCATCAGGCCAGTGGAAGGAAATGCTGTTCGATGTGGCAAGCACGCGTTCGTTGCCGTGGCCATCGTGGCCGAGGGCAAGGAACTGGTGGCGGCGGAGGGCCGACGAAAACAGGCTGTCCCAATGTCTGACGATCACCTCGTCGCCGCCGATGAATTTCGGCCAGACGGCAGCGCCGAGCTCGTCGAACGCGGGGATGAGGTCAGGCCGCTCCTCGGCGGAGACAAGGGTGATCTCGTGGCGGGTTTCGTGCGGGTCGGTGGACATGATTGGCTTTCCTCTCCCAGATCCCGAAACGGGAGCGGGATAGCTATACGCGAACCAAGGCTCCAGCGGAATTGGCTGGCAGACGAGGGCAAGTCACCAAGGTGGTTTCGCGCAGCAAGCGGACTTAGCGGTCCCGCGGAAATTGAGGCAGAATGCATTCCGCAAGTAGCTTCAGCTGAGAGCACAGAGGAAATCACATGCGCATGGCCATTTTACCGGAGCCGCCCTATTACATGGTCAGCTTCACCTCGCAGCGAACAGCCGTAGACGATGGCTATGGCGAGATTGGTTACGCAATGACCGAACTGGCAAGCCAACAACCGGGGTATCTTGGCTTCGAAAGCGCTCGCGGCGCAGATGGCTTCGGAATACTGATATCCTTCTGGAAGGACGAAGACAGTATCCGCGCCTGGAAGGCGGCCGTTGATCATCTGGAAGCGCAACGAAGAGGCCGTCAAGACTGGTATTCGAAATACGAAGTTCGCGTCGCTCTTGTTCAGCGAGCCTACGGTTTTGACAGCGGGAGCCGGTAGACTGCCATCGAATGGAAGTGTCTCGACGACAGCTTTGGGCCAAGGGTGCCCGTCGGACTTTCCCGAAAGGGGTATCAAGAGAGCGCCTGGCGCCGGCCGAAGGCGTTTCGCAAGGTCACCGGAGGAATTCGGCCCCCAACCCGTCGCTCTCTTGATGGGGTGATGATGGTAGGCAATGGTTGAGGCGGTGTCTTGCCTATCTGTTCAATCGCCGCGCCAAAAGTGCCCCGGCATCGCCGATGACGATCGCCGGGATCAGCACCAGTGCCATGTCATTGATGCGCGGCGGCACGTCGATGACGACCAGATCGAGGCCGAACCAGGGATTGAGGATCTGCACCATGTAGATCGCCGCCCACCAGAGCCCGAAGGGGATGACGATGAGCAGGCGGCCGAGGCGGGTGGCGCTCCAGCGGTCGGCGGCTTCGGCCACGGCGATGTCGCGGGCGGCCTCGATGCCCTTGATCACTTCCGCAGCGGCCAGCTTCTGCTGATCGGTCTCAGCCGAGAGTTTCGCCTGATAGGCGGCCAAGAGCGGGCCGGTGAATTTCTCGATGATGCCGCCGAGCAGCAAGTCGGCCAGCCACTTCATTTCGCCCATCCGAACTTGTGGGCGAGGTAATACCAGCCTTCCGCGAGCGCGGCGATGAGCGCGCCCGAGGTGACCTGAAGGGCCATTGCGATATCGGGATCGCGCGAGATCATCTCGCCGAGATCGGGTGCGATCAGCCCGCGGGTGACGAGGACGGCGGCGAGGTAACGCAGGAGAATGCGGATGAAGACGAGGGTCATGTCTGCTGCCCTGATGGTGATGAATGGCGGCAGGATGGCCTGGGAAGAGTTGTCAGGCTGAACTCAGAGAATTTGAATCAGGAAAATTCTCTATCTCTTTGTTTTCCCGCAATTCCGGACACAAGACCGCTATGCACTTTTGCTGGAATTGCTCTCTTTATTTTCCGCAATTCCGGACACAAAACCACTAGGCACTTTTGTTGGAATTGCTCTAGAGAAAGCGGGCGAGCGCGCCGGAGGTGATCGCCTTGATCAGCAGGCCTGCGAGCGGTGTCAGCACGATGGCGACGACTGCCCAGAGCGCCTTGCCGATGCGGTTTGCGAGCTTTTCGACGCTGCCTTCGATGCGCAGCAGAGCAGCGTTGATATGCGGCTGCTGCGCTTCCAGCGAGACGACGCGCTCCTTCAAATCGTTGATCCTGCCGTGGAGTTTATCAAGCTCGTTGCGGGTGGTCTCATCCATGATGCCATTCCTCGTTTGGCGTCATGGATAGAATGCGAACGGTTGACAGCGAAAATCGCGGTTGACGGCGCGCGCTGGCCGAATCGGTCGGGGCCGGCATTCACCCAGCGGGCAATTACCTGACATCCAAAGATCTGACCTTTCCGCAGGAGTGGAGAAATCCTCCTGCCTATTCTTCAGTCTATGCAGCCCAGGAGTTCTTGGGCTTCGATAAGACTTGGCTTTCTCCGGTCGTCTGTCTCGGACTCAACCTTTCCTGCCGATGTTCGCTGTGATCAGCAATACGACGAAGAAAGGCCGCGGATTTGGTCAAGGTTCCCCTCTATCAAGAAAATCAGGACCGCGTTGCACTGCGGCCCGAATATACCGAAACGCTGGTTGGCGGCGCGACGGCCGATGCCTTCGGCTCGGCGATCGGCAAAGGGCTGCAGTCGGTTGCGAGCGGCATGGATGTCGCGGCCGAAGCGGTGCAGCGTGTGCAGCAGATGCGGGATGAGGCCGTCGTCAGCGATGGCGCCAATCAGTGGCTGCAGGCAAAAGACAGGCTGCTCTACGACCCCGATACCGGCTATGCCAATAGCGAGGGCCGGCAGGCGGTCGAAGGGTTCGATGCCTATGAGAAGAGCGTCCGGGGCCTGAAGCGCGATATCGTCGCGAAGATGTCGCCGGCGCAAACGGGCCTCTTCAACAAGCAGGTTGCCGCCTACGAAACCGACGCTCTGCGCTCCGGCATGATCAAAAAAGCCGACGAGACGAAGAAGTGGCTGCTGCAGGAACACACGGCGGCGGCCGAAAACTACTCGCGACAGGCGATCCAGACGCCCGATGATGAAACGCGCTGGAATGGCTTCGTCGGCCGCGGCCTGCAGGAGCTTGATGCGCGCGGCGCAAAGGAAGGCTGGGGTGAGCAGCGCACGCAGCTTGAGCGCGCGACCTATATCAGCAACGTTCGCCTGCAGTCTGCCTTGCGCATCGCCGAGAACGACCCGATCAGGGCCGCGAAATACGCCACCGATCACGTTGCCGACATCACGCCACAGGATCACATGATCCTGCTCGACAGGCTGAAGCCCGATCTCAAGAAGGCGGCGAGCGCCGACGCTGCGCATTTCAACGCTTCCAATCCCGCGCCGGGGCAGTTTGCGGCGACGGGCTTGAGCTATGATCAATATGCGCTGCTCTCCGTCATCTCGGACACGGAATCGCCTTCCTACGACCTGATGAACGGCGGCCAGCGCATCACGGACTATGCCGCCCATCCCGGCTTTATCGGCGCCGACGGCACGACGACGGCGACCGGCCGCTATCAGTTCGTCAAGGGCACCTGGGACATGGCGGCCAAGGCGCTCGGGCTGACGGATTTCTCGCCGGCCTCGCAGGATCGCGCCGCCGCGTGGCTTGCGCAGGCCAACTACCGCACAAGGACGGGGCGCGATATCAATCAGGATATCGCCGCCGGAAACTATACTGCCGTGCGGGCCGGGCTCGCCAAGACTTGGCAGGGACTGGCGAAGCTTTCCGATGCCGAGTTTGCAAAGCGCATGGGTGCTGCAAGGTCGGCGCCTCTCGCCGTCGCTGCCGGCGCACCATCGACCACGGCCGGGCCAGGACCGGCAGTGCCGCAGACCGCCGGGCCGCAATTCTCACCGGCGACGGAAAGCGTATTGGCCGGATTGCCGGCGGCCTATGCCGACGAGATCCGCGAGGGCGCTGCCGATGGCGCACGCGCCGCGGCCACACAGCAAGCCGCGCGGGAGAAAGCCGCACAGGCGGCGCAGGCCGAAGCCACCCGCCAGCGCATCGCCAGTGGCGACACGACGCTGACTGCGCGCGATATCCATGCTGATACCGTGATCGATCACGCCGACAAGCCCGCCTTGCTCGACATGCTTGATGAGAAGCGCCGGGAGGCGCTGGCGACGGACCTCCGTCTCCAGGCCCTCGCGGCCGACAAGCTCAGAATCAACGCCTATAGCGAAGAGGGCCGCAAGGCCAATGACAATCTGTGGAGCGCCATCTCAGCGGCCGTCGAGCCGGCGAAGCAAGATGCGATGCTCGAGAAACTGATCCGCCAGACCGGGGCGGTGCCGACGCCGGTCTTCGCCGATCTGCGCCTCAATCTGACACGGGGGGATCCGGCCAGCGTGCAATACGCGCTCGAACGCGCAAACTTGATTTCGTCCGCCGATCACGGCGCGCTGATGCGCTTGCCGGGCGGCGCAGGACTCGCCGACGATGCCGTCCTCTATGAGTATTACCGAAGCGACATCGACCTGCCGCCGGGACTGGCGGTACAGCGCATCATCGACAGCAAGGATCCCGAAAAAGTGAGCCAGCGCACGGCGCTGATGGAGACCCCGGGGATGAAGAGCACGATCGCCTATCTGGCGACGGAAGAATGGATCAAGCCGCTTTACCGCACGGGTATCCTCTCCTGGACGAGCTTAGGCAATGAGAAGCAGGCGACCGCGATCATCAGCGATTACAAGCAGATTCTGACGGAAAGCATCTTTGATGCCGGTGGCGATGTGGGTGCCGGCCAGAAGCTCGCCAATGAACGCCTCCAGCGCCTTTACGGCGTGTCGGAATTCTCGCTGGATGGGAAGGATGTGCTCATGCACCTGCCCCCGGAAAACTACTACCCCCACGATGGGACTGGTTCCCATGCCTATATCAGGACGCAGTTGAACGAAGCGCTTGCGGCCGATGGCATCAAACACGGCAAGGTCTTCCTCTCCGCCGACCGCACTACCGAGACCGATATCGCCGCCGGCATTTTGCCCCACTATCAGGTTCAATTCGTCAATGAAAAGGGCGAGCTGGAGCACTACCGCAAGCCGTTCTTCGCCAACCCGCCGACCCAGGACGAAATCAAAGCCGCCGAGGATGCGGCGTTCGAGAAAAAGCTCGCCGAACGTGGGGCCGAGAAGCTGGAGTATCGGGAGCACATGGAATTCGGACGCGACCGCGAGAGGGTGCTCGAGTGGCAGCTTGGCCTGCCGGAATCGATGATGGACCCGCGATTGCGGCCCCCCAAACCCGCGCCGTCACCCGCCAAAGCCTCGCCGCCGCTTGAAAGCCGCGCTCGCCCGTCGCCGAATCTCGTAAGAAAGAAGTAATCCATGCCATTTGATGAAAGCCGGGCGAGCCCGGGAACACCGCTGGAAACCGATTATCTCATGTCACAGAGGATCGGCAGGAAGCTTCCCGCCCCAAGCCCCGATATCCTCACCACGACCGGCGCCGCCTTCCGGCAGAACAATCTCGTCGTCTCGATGGCCTCGTCGCACAAGCTCTATAAGATGGCGACGGGAGAATTTTACGACATCGATCCTGATTTTGACTCCTTCGCTCCGGAGAACCTGAAAGGCTACGAGGAGTATCTCGATCACTTCGTCCATGTCTTCAACAAACGCGCGATGGATGCGGTGAAGGCAGATATCGATCAGGAGAGGAAGGACCGCGAGGATCTGGATCGAGCCGGAATGTTTGGCGCGGTGATGAATATCGTGGCGAGCACGGCCGATTTGCCCACCTTTATTCCCGGCGGCGGGCTGGTGAGGGCCGGCAGAGGCGGCTTTTCCGTCGCCCGGTCGGCGTTCAGCATGGGGCGCGCTGCTGTCGTCTCCAACAGCGCGCAGGAGGCAGGCCTCCACATCAGCCAGGAATTGCGCACGGTCGATGAGTCGCTGGTGGGCATTGGCGGTTCGGTTATTGCGGCGGGCCTGCTCGGCACGCGCCATGCCGCTCGCATGACGCAGCTGGAACACGCCGCCGCCGCACGCGCCTTCGACGCCGCCAAGGCACCGGATTTCGACGCGGCCACCAACGCGCTTCATGCTGAAATGACGGGCTTTTCCGCTCCCCGGCCTGCCGGCGACGCCGGTCTGCGGCCGGTGTCATCCGCCGATCCCTCCATTGCCGGGAATGCGGTACCGGATACTGCCAAGGCCGCGCCAGCCGCCCCGACGACCGCCCCGACGACCGCAACCACGACGGCCGAGCTCAACCCGCTGCTGCGCATGCAGAACAGCCCTTCCGCCGCCGTGCGTGATATCGGCGCGCAGATGATGGAAAACCCCGTCTACCTGTCGAAGACACCACTCTTCAAGGAGACACTGGCCGGGAATGCCGCCGGCGCAGGCGATGCCCCCACCGAGACACTTCCCGAATTTGCCCGCCGCGCCCTGGACAAGGCCGTCGAGGCCCACCGCGCCGCCTATATGGATGCCCGCAAGACGGGGCTGGCGCTGACGGAGCGGGAATTCCACGAGGACGTCGGCCGTGCCATGCGCCGCGGCGGCCAGAGCGATATTCCAGCTGTTGCGCGAGCCGCGGGTGCCTGGCGCTCTCATGTCGTCGAGCCCCTGACCAAGCGGGCGATCGAGACGGGGCTGCTGCCGGAAGACGTCGATGCCGCTGGCGCCAGCACCTATTTCTCGCGCCTGTGGAACCGGGAGGCGATCGAAGCCAACGAACAGGAATTCAAGGGCATTCTGCACGGCTATTTCGACGGGCAGGCGTCGGCTGCAACAGCGCGCGAGACAGCTGAAAAGCAAAAGACGCTTTCAGGCCTTGAAGGCGCCAAAGCCGATCCGCAAGCCGCAACGGCCGAGAGCGGCGCTGCAGCGGGAGGCAAGTCCGACCTCCTCCATCGTGCCGGCCACTTTTTCAAGCATCTGGGCCATGGCGCGGCCGAGCAACTCGAGACGGGCCTCTATAAATTTGCCATCGGCCTCGTCGGCACTGAGCCGGATGATGCCGGCGGCGGTGACGGGAGTGGCTCTGGGGAGATCGGCCCCGAAAAGACTGGCCCTGCGAAGACTGACCCTCAGCAGACTGGCCCTGCGAAGACGGGCCCCCGCGTACGCAGCAATTTCGAAAGCCGGATAAACGATCATGCCGCCCGCACCGCGCCCGAACTCCATGATCCTGCCGCCCGCGCCGATTATGTGAATGGCATCGTCGATGACGTCTACGACAGGCTGACGGGCCGGGCGACGGAGGGCTTCCCGCCTGACATCACCCTTGCCGCCCACGGCCCGTTGAAGGGCCGCAGCTTCGACATTCCCGACGCGCTCGTCGAAAAATTCCTGGATGACGACGCTGGTCGTATCGGCCGCCGCTACGCCCGCACCATGGCCGCCGATATCGAGCTTGCCGAACGCTTCGGCTCGCTCGGCATGGAGGAGGCCTTCCAGCGGGTGCGGCGTGACTATGCCGACCTGCGCGCGCAAACCCGTAATAATCTGGCCGGTAATAATCTGGCTGGTGATAGTCTGGCTGGCGGCGATCCGGCCGCGCTGCATCGCCTTGATGAACGCGAGCGCGCCGATATCGCAGACCTGCAGGCCGTGCGCGACATGCTGCGCGGCAATGCCCGCCCTGAAGCTCAGGATACGAGCTGGGCGCGTATCCGGGCCGACGCCGGCGTCTTCGATTATATCAGGACGATGGGCGGCGCATCGATCGGCGCGCTTGCCGATGCCGTGCGCCCGCTGATGGTGCAGGGCTTCACCGGCTTTATGAAGGATGCGATCGACCCGATGCTGCGCGGCGTCACCGCCGCCGGCCTCGGCATGGAGGAGGCGGGGCGCGCCGGCGCCATCGGACAAAAGATCCTGGCATCGCGCATGGCTGCGCTCGCCCAGATCACCGACCCTTATGCCAATGGCCCCGTCTTCGGCCGCTTCCTCGCCAATATGGCCGAGGGCCGCCCGCTGTTGACCGGCCTCATGCACTGGGACGATTTCCAGAAGACGCTCGCCACGCGCCTCATCGAGGACCGCATCCTGGCCAATGCCGAAAAGGTCACCCAGGAGGGCTTCGCCTCCCTGCCGCCCGGCGAGCGCGCCTATATGGACGCCCTCGGCCTCGGCAATGAGCGCGCCGAAGATCTCGGCCACTTCTTCGCCAGCCACGGCCAGACCCTCGATGGCATCAGGCTCGTCAACGCGGAAAGCCGGGGCGACGACATCGCTGCCGCCACCATCAGCCGCGCGCTGCGCGCCGCAATCGACAAGGAGACCCGCTCCCTCACCGCCGGCGGCGACGATGACACGCCGCTCTTCGCCGCAACACCCCTCGGCCGCACCCTCCAGCGGTTCCGATCACTCGCCATCGCCTCCAACCAGCGTGTCCTGCTCCGCGGCTTGCCCGAAGACCAGACCCGCCTCCTCGGCGCCATCGCCGGCATGACGACGATCGGCGCCTTCCTCCACGCGTTGGGCGCGCTGGAAGGTGGTCAAGCCTTACCCGAAGACCCTGCCATCTGGGCAAGGGAAGGGTTGGACCGTTCCGGCCTATTCGCCGTGGGCTTCACGCTCAACAACGCGCTGGAGAAATCGGGCGTGCCCGGCCTTGCAGCCGGTGCTCGCCTGCCGACAGCCTTCGCAAGCCTGCCCCACTGGCGCTGGCTCCTCGACGCGCTGCTCGGCCGGCGCTGAAGAAGGAGACGCTCGGCTGCCGCGGACCGCTCTATCTGGAGCCCGCCGCGGGCCAATCTGCTCCGACAGTCACTGGGAAAGGGTTGTGCCGGCATCAGGTCTGACTCTCGCTGATCAATGGCGGAAAGGCGCGCAAATCCAATAGTTCAGGCAATCTAAAACTGGCGGGCTGAGTGTCCGCCAGTTTCTTGATAGGCTTCAAAAGGCTTCGCGGCTGTCGCTTCTCGGATCGCCCTCGATCTGGTGTGGTCGGTAAAGATCACCCTGGGCGGTGCGCCGCCAGGGGCGGGCGAGATTGGCCGGGTCGGTTGCGATTTCGGCGATTGCGATACCTGGCGAGCCATCATCAGGGCAACGGGCCGCCCACTGGCCCTTTGGGCCGGCGATACCGCAGGGCGTGACTACGCTTTGCGGCGCATGGGTGGCGTAGCTTACCCAGAACGTGTTGCTGGCCGCAACTCCCAGCACCTCGGCGGCGAAGGGCGGGGCTGCAGAGGGAGTTTCTCCCGATGTGGAGAAGAGCACGCAGTCCACATCGAGCCTCTCATATTCGGTGAAGATTTCGTGATAATGCGACTCTATGCCGGCAGCGCAGCCGAAGCGCATGCCGTCCACCTCGAAAGTGACGGGGATTCTGCCGGGCGAATACATGAAGGAAATTTTCGTGTGGGAGAGCAGGCGCTCGTCATAGCGCGTCACCAGCTCGCCCTTGCCGGAGATGACGTAGAGGCTGTTGTGCGGCCGGTGCGGCGGGGTCAGCCGATGCGGTGCGCCGAACACCGTCCAGAGGTTCAGCGCGGCTGCCAGCTTTCTCGTTTCTTCCAGCTCCTCGCGCAACACCTCCCACTGATAGCGGCTCCAGTCGGCAGCGCCGATCTCCCTGGGGCCGGTTTCGGAAAGGAGGCGCTTGTTGGGAAAGCAGATCGTTCCCTCCGGGAAATGGATCAGCTTGGCGCCGGCCTCGCTCGCCTGGCGCATCAACAGGCGCATTTCGGCGCCGTTGGCGCGAAAGGCATCCGCATCGCGCGGGTCGAGGCAGACCGTGGTCTGGGCCACTGCCAGCCGCAGGGATTTGCCGGCGAGCTCATCCGTTTGCGGGGTTGTTTTCGATTTGCGGATATGGCTGAGGGCTGAAGTGTAGGATTCGCCGGTTCGTGCGGCGCGGGCGCGCACTCGGCGCTTGAAATTTCCGTTTCGGGTCATTGTCAGGCCTTTCCGTCACGGACGCATGTTCCCCGGCAACCACGCCCGCACGATCGGACCCTCGGTTGATGGACCCGAGACGGAAGTCCCTTTGCCTCCGCTTGAAGACCCTGCCGGGGAGGATCGCTGGAGGTTGGGCGCAGGCCACGCCTGAACGTGATGATGTTCATGCTGTGACGATTCGTCAATCTGGGGAGAGGGCATGATGTGGCCTGCGAAACGCGGCGGCGGATCCGCCGCGTTCCGTTCCTTCCGTAGAGTCAGGCGCCTTACGCAGCGGCAATGCCGTCGAGTTGCGCCATCACCTCGCGCGACAGTTCGATATCGGCCACCGCGAGATTTTCCCTGAGGTGACCGCGGGAGGAGGTGCCGGGGATGAGCAGGATGTTCGGCCCGCGCTTCAGGAGCCAAGCGAGCGCCACCTGCAGGGGTGTGGCGTTCAGGCGGGTGGCGACCTCGGAGAGCGTCGAGGACTGCAGGGGCGAGAAGCCGCCGAGCGGGAAGAAGGGCACGTAGGCCGTGTTCTCGGCAGCAAGCTTGTCGATCAGGGCGTCGTCGCCGCGGTTGGCGAGGTTGTACTGGTTCTGGACGCAGACGATCCCGGTGATCTTGCGGCCGTCATCCACCTGTTTTGCGGTGACATTCGACAGGCCGATATGCCTGATCAGACCCTTCCGCTGCAGCTCGGCCAGAACTGTCAGCGGCGCTTCGAGTGAGCCTTCGGCCGGACCATGCACATCGAACATGGCGCGCAGGTTGACCACTTCGATGACATCGAGGCCGAGGTTTTTCAGGTTGCTGTGGATCGCCGCGGTCAGCTCTTCCTTGGAGAAGGCCGGATTCCAGGAGCCGTCGGCACCGCGCAGC
Source organism: Rhizobium sp. CF142 (assembly GCF_000281145.1). Lineage (NCBI taxonomy): Bacteria > Pseudomonadati > Pseudomonadota > Alphaproteobacteria > Hyphomicrobiales > Rhizobiaceae > Rhizobium > Rhizobium sp. CF142. Next base: position 20,508 of record NZ_AJWE01000036.1, read on the forward strand.
GCGCCGACCTTGGTGACGATGACAAGATCGTCTCTATAGGGGTGCAGCGCTTCCCTGATGATCTCATTGGTGACGTAGGGGCCGTAGAAATCGCTGGTATCGATATGGTCGACGCCGCTTTCGACCGCTTCGCGCAGCACGGCGATTGCCTCGTTTCGATCCCGCGGCGGGCCGAAGACGCCCTTGCCGGCGAGCTGCATGGCGCCATAGCCGAGCCGCTTCACCGCGCGGTCGCCGAGCTTAAAGGTTCCGGATTTTTCGACAGTAGACATCAAATCTCTTCTCCGATTGAAGGCACGAGGGAGATAGGCCCGTATCATTGCTGCGACAATCGGCTATAATCTGGACGGGCTGTCCTGTATGAAGGACAATCAGTGAGGTCAGGATTATGAAGCAGGGTTCGCCAGAAATCAGCGATGTCAGCGCTTTTCTCGCCGTGGCAAGGGCCGGCGGTTTTCGCGAGGCGGAGCGGGCAGGGCATATGAGCTCATCGGCGCTCAGCGATGCGGTGCGCCGGCTGGAAGCGGAACTTGGCGTTCGGCTGCTCAATCGCACGACACGCAGCGTGGTGCCGACCGAGGCCGGCCGCGGGCTGGTGGAGCGGCTCGGGCCTGCCTTCAGCGAGATCAATGCGGCGCTCGATTTCGTCAAGGATTTTCGCGATCGGCCGGCCGGAACGCTGAAGCTCAATGTGCCTGTCAGCGCGGCGCGACTGGTGCTGCCGCGCATCGTGCCGGCGTTCTTGAGAAGCTATCCGGATATCCGCCTCGAAATCGTCACCGAGGAGAATTTCGTCGATATCATTGCCGCCGGCTGCGATGCCGGCATCCGTTATGATGAGCGGCTGGAACAGGACATGATCGCCGTGCCGATCGGCCCGCGCATCCAGCGTTATGCCGGCGGAGCTTCATCCGCCTATCTCGCAGAACACGGCCGGCCGGAGCATCCGCGGGATCTGCTTCGACATGCCTGTATCCGCGGGCGTTTTGCCGGCCGCGCCATCCCGGTCTGGGAGTTCGAGCGTGACGGCGAGGTCGTCAGGGTCGATCCGCCGAGTCCGCTGATCGTCCAGAATGGCGGCGGCACGGATCTCGCCGTCGATGCGGCCGTTGCGGGAACCGGTGTCGTCTTCACCTTCGAGGACTGGCTGAAACCCTATTTCGAAAGCGGTGCGCTGGAACCGGTGCTGGAGCCCTGGTGGGAAAGCTTTTCCGGCCCTTTCCTCTACTATCCCGGCCGCCGGCTGGTACCGGCGCCTCTGCGCGCCTTCATCGATTTCGTCAAGGCGATGCCGCGGGAGGCGTGAGCAGAGATCATCGGCCCGCAACGTGGTAGAGTGGGTGCGGGCGATGCATTCGCCGCATCGCCATCATTCTCAATGATGGAGGAGATCATGAGCGACGCAAGCATGATGCCCGGCAACGGGACCACTGAGATGAAGCTGGAAATCATCGTCGTGCCCGTGTCGGATGTCGACCGGGCCAAGGCCTTTTACGGCGGGCTCGGCTGGCGCCTCGACGCCGATTATTCCTCTGGTGACAATTACCGGGTGATCCAGTTCACCCCGCCGGGCTCGAACGCCTCCGTCATCTTCGGAAAAAACGTCACGCCGGCGGCACCGGGCTCCGCGCAGGGGCTCTATCTCATCGTTTCCGATATCGAGGCGACCCGCAAGGAGTTGCGGGAGCGCGGTGTGGAGGTCAGCGAGGCCTTTCATCCCGAAGGCGAGGTCTATAGCGGGCCCGACGTGCCCTATCTCTTCGGCCGGCGCCGGGTCAGCGGCCCGGATCCTGATCGCGGCAGCTACCGCTCCTTCGCTTCCTTCAGCGACCCCGACGGCAACGGCTGGCTCTTCCAGGAAATCACCGCCCGGCTGCCGGGCCGGATCACCTCGGACCTTGCCGCCTTCGGCACGGCGAAAGATCTTGCCACAGCGCTCAGCCGCGCGGCCACGGCGCATGGCGAGCATGAGAAGCGCAATGGCGGCAAGCATGATGAGAACTGGCCGGACTGGTATGCGGAATATATGATGGCCGAGCAGACGGGCAAGCCGCTGCCGCAATAAGGTCATTGGCGAGCGGGGCCGGCTGCATTGGCTGGTCCCCGCCGGCTATTTTACGAGAGCTCACATCATGCAGGCTCGATCTGGGCCGCCCATTTCCAGAGATCGTCCATCTGGTTCGGCGGAATGCCCATGGCCACCGCGAGCAGATCGATGCGGGGATCTTTGCGGGAATATTCTTGGGCGTCCTCGATCATGATGCGCACGGTTTCCTTGTCCTTCAACGACATGTCAGCCATGCCGTTGACGAGGGAGAGGACATCGGCCTTGAAAACCGGCGGTTCGAGTTCGAGTGCGGCGAGCCAGAGTTGCCATTTCTTGAGGGGTGGGAAGCGCTCTTCTGAGCCCGTTGGATCGTGAAGGTATTTCGCAATGGCGGGTTCTTGATCGTCACGAGGGACGAGGATCATATCAGGCTGATCGCGGGTGAATATTTCAAGGATAGTTCCGGCGCTGTCGTAACGAACGTATATAGTGGTCATGCGAATAGCCTCTTGCAGGTGTAATCATACCAGCCGCACACGAAAAAGGAGGCTGAACAGGCCGCGCTTGTCACAGCGACGTACCTCCAGAGCTGGCCATTAGCATTGCTTCGCGCCTTGCCTGCCGCCGCACCTTGGTCGGGATAGTCGTTGCCTGAGCGCGACCGACACCGCACATGATGGGGGGCACCAGTGGTGTAGTTGGCGGCAGCAGCATCTGAGACGATCCCGATGCAGTCCTGCCCCATGCTTGCCACAACGGTATCAATCAGCACCCAGATGTCCACACTTAGTCCCACAGGGACGTTGCTTGGTATGGCTAGGCCCTGCACGCTGGCGCTGGCGGTGAACCACGCGTAGGTGTCGGTGTTGACCTCGTTGCCTGTCTGCCAGAACGGAACAATGTTTCCCGACGAGTTGGTGATGATGAGGCCCACGCGGCTCCCAGACAAGCATTCCCACCCTACCGGCTTCGTGACGCCTGCCTCTGATCCCGACAGCGACATAACAAAATCTGTAGTGCCATCTGATGGCTTCCTAATGACATATAGGAAATACGTCTTTGACGCCTGCACAGCCCCCGTGTCGAGTAGTTGAACAAGCGTTTTCGCCGTGGCAAGGGTAGTCTGATGCTTCTTACCGCCAAACCAGCCAACGCCTGGGCCGATGATTACAGATGTAACGCCGACATAAGCGGGGATGAATCCTGTAAAGAAATCAAGACCGGTGGCAACACAGACATATTTGACAATACTGCCCGCGAGAACCTTTTTCAGGCCCCAGCCTGTCGCGCTGTCGGCAATGGCGAACTCGTCGCCATCCACGATGTCGGTCTTTGCCGCCGCGCCGTGAAGCCAGCCGGCCAGGGTATTGGCGACGTCATTGTAGATCGCCAGCGTCTTCCGATACCAATGAAAGGCGGAAAACAGCCCGCCCGAACCGGCAACCGCTATATCTTCCGGATTCGTTGCATAGGCGGTCGCGAGGCTGGCGCTGGCATTTGCGCTCGTTGCCGACTGAGTGGCTTCCGCGGCCTTCTGCTGGGCGGTCTGCGTCAGGCCGGCAACATCAGGAATGTCATCAGCAATATCAGCCACGGTCTCCAGATATTGCGAGACGGCGGCAACGGCCTCCAGCGCATCGCCTTTGTCGCTGAGCGTCAGAACGTCTGCAATCAGCTTGTCGATCGTTGCTGAATCGAATGACGGTGGAATGGTGACTGCGCGGGCTGCTCTTTCCTTGAGCTGCTGGAGCCTCATCACAACGAGGTCAAGCGCCTGCTCGACGGTTTCCGCATAATAGGCGCCCTGGTTTTCCAGGTCGGTTTCCTGGGTGAAGGGGACATCCAGCAGCAAAGTAATCTTGGTGCCGTTCGCTGGAGCGGGGATGATGACCGCGCTTCCGCCGCTATCGTTGCCGATGCCGGTCACAGTGTAATCGGCGTCGAGCACCAGGATTGAATCCGTGCCAGATGCATCCGTCCGGATCACCTGCAGATGACGGGGCTCCAGGATTTTGAACTTGTATTCGAAAGCCGTGGCGATGCCGTCCCCATTATAGGGGCCGGATCGGTTTATCTCGCTCGAAATGGTCATGTGATTGTACCTCTGGTTTCCTGAACCATAGGCTCAGGAAGGTTGTCGGCCTGACCTAGCCAATCCACCTCGAGCGGCGAGACGGTCTTGCCTCGTCACCGGGCAGATGGCCCGGTTCGCGGCCGTGACAGCAGGCGCCTTGATCGCTGCCTCGTCATAGGCGCGGGCGGCACCCGGCGTCAGGCCCTTGCCGAATTCAGCGTGCTTCTGCTCGGCAAGCTTTTCGAAGGTGGCGCGGCCTTCCACGCCGGCGCGGCCGGTCAGCGTCAGGAAGCCGCCGTTGCCATGAAGCGCTTCGCGCGACCAGTCGCCGAATTTCGTTTGGCGATCCTTGGCGGCGTTGGCATTGTCCAGCTGCTCGACTTTCGCTACGGCATCGGCCAGCGTGCCGAGGCCGGTTGCTGCATTCTGTATGCCACGGCCGATCGCGGCGCCGAAGGCATCGGCGTCAGCACTGGCCGCCAAACCCTCGGTATATTCGGGGCGAAGCGCGACATGCTACTGGGTGTCCTGATAGGTGGGAACGGTCGGCATTCAGAACCTCAATTTTTTGTTTCCCGCAATTTCGGACGCAAAGCTGCGGCACAGTTTGCTGGAATTGCTTACTAACCCAAGCCCTTGGCCTGAGTATAAACTTTGCCCGCACCGCCGAGGATCGTGCCGATGGCATCCAGATAGCCGCCCTTGACGGCGGCGTCGGCGCGCATGCGGTCGAGTTTGGCGCTTGCCAGCTGGTTGGTGCCCTGCACCTTGTAGCCATAGGCTTCGCGATAGGCATTGGTGCGCACGTTCAGCGCATCGATCTCGCCCATCTTGGCGGTGTCGACGATCGTATCCAGCGGTGAGCCGAAGGAGAGGTCGATGCCGTTTGCGGCGATCGCGGCTTTCTGGCGTCCTTCGAGCTGCGATGTCTGCAGGCGCTTCTGCTGCTCTTCCTGCTTGCCGCGCTCGATCGCATCCTTCGCCTGCTTGTCGGCGATCTGCGCGTTCATTTCGGCGACCTGGGCATTGTATTTGTTCGCTTCGCTGGTCGCCTTAGCCTGCTGCACCTGGCCGGCAGCACCCAGAAGCGTCGAGCCTAATGTCAGCGCCAGACCAAGATCACACATCCGCTTCTCCCATTTCGAACAGCCGGAACGGATGGCCGTTGATCTCCACCGGTTCGGATAGCCGGAAGCCCAGCCATTCGAGCCAGCGAACGGAGATCGTATTGCGCGCATCCACGAAGTTTCGCAGTAAGCGATAGCGGCCCAACAGTTGAGCCGGCCAATCCTTGGATATCCGCAGGAATCCGCGGAAATTCTTCTCCACAGCATCCGTACCGAGCAGCCAGGGCGCACCGATGCCGGTGAGGATGTTGATATCGCCGACACCCCACATCACCTCCGGCCGGCCGTCGAAAAGCGCGGTCCAGACTTCCGAGGAATGGCGGTAGGAGAATGTCAGCGCCGAAAGCGGCGAACGGCCGGAGGCGGCGAAGACCTCGTCGCGGTCGGCCGCCCGCATGCGCGCGGCAATCTGCCGGATATGGCTCGGCCGGGCCTCGATGATGGCGATCTCAGCGGCCAAGGGTGACATCCGGCATGATGGAGAGAATGGTCATCGGCAGCGGGTCGAACTGCTTCACCCACATGGCGCCGCTGGTGCTCCAGTCCCAATAGGGAGTAATGGTGAGGTCGCCGGTATAGAGGCTGATCGCGTCGTTCCAGTTTTCGTTGCGGCGCTGCTTGTACTCCACCAGCGTGCCGCCGTCGCGCTCGCCGTCCTCAGGGCCGGTGAAGATGCCGCGGGTGTTTTCCACCCGGAAGGTCACTTCGGAGACGGATTTCGAGCGACCCTGCACGGTGCCGAGGCCCTGCACCTGGCCGACATCGAGATCGAGCGTTTCGATCGCCGCCGTCACCGGCAGGCCAATATGGATTTTCGAAGCGGCGTTCTGCAGCCGCACGCTGCCACCAGTGACAGTGAGATTACGCACGACATTGCCATCGGCCAGCGCCACGAGTGATTGCCCTTCGAGATGGGAAAGCCCGCTCAGCGTGGTGGTCGGCGGACCGGAATAGGTCAGCCCGCAATCGACGAAGAAGGCGTCCTGCACATCCTCGAAGGCGCGGCTGTGCAGCCGCTCGATGTAGCGCTTCTGTGTGCCATTGATCGTGCGACGGATGATGAAATAGGGCACGTCCTCGCCATCTTCCTCGATCACAGTCACATCCTCGAAGAAGGCGTCGTTGCCGGGGCCGCTTTCATGGCGGGTCCAGGCCCAGACATCCTGCTCCTTCATGTAGGTGAGCGAGACGAGCGCCCCGTCATCGAGCACCACCCAGACCACGGAGTCCGGTGCCTGCGCATAATCCCAGGCTGATATCTCGCGGCCCTTGAAGAGGTGGCGGGCAAGGATGGTCAGATCCTTCCCGACATAACTATCCTGCGTATAGTCATAGGAGAAATCGCGCACCACGCCGCCAAGGCGCTGGGCAAAAAGCACCGTATTGCCGACGACGATCGGCTGCACCTTGGCGGCTCCGCGATAGCCCTGGTTATCGAGCTTGATGGCGGAGGGGGAAATCGCATCCGAGGTCGAGCCGCCGGTGACGATCCATTCGGAACCGGAGGTCAAGAGCAGCAGGCCGCGTACCGAGATCATCGAGCGGATCTCGTTCACCTGCCGGGCGCGGATGCGGAAGGTCACGGCGTCACTTGCCTTTGCGGGCGAGGAGACGCCAAAATTTTCGTAATTGGCGGACTGGCTGAGCCAGACTGCCTGCGGATCGTTCAGCGTCGAGGCGAAGGCAAGCCGCTGCTCGATGAAGGTGACGCAGCGCGGATAATTGGCCGCTGCATTGAAGGGGTTGCGGCCGCTCTGCGGCGTGTCGGAGAGATCGGGCGTGATGTTCTCGTCATCGAAGCTCAGGCCCGTCGTGCCGCCGACATAGCCGAAAATGCCGTTGTCGTCGCGGTAGACGATGTAGCGCGTCGCACCCGACACCGCCGCCCAGGTCACGCGATTGATGCCGCCCTGGATGGCGAGGTCGTTGACGGTGGCGCCGACATTCGACGGCAGGCTTTCCTCGCCGCTGTCTGCAACGGCGGAAACGCAGTAGCGATATGTGGTTGCCACATAACCCGGCTTGCCTGATGTGTCGCCGGGCTTGGTGACAGAGGGCGTAACCGCCGGCGGGTTGATCAGCGGCTTGAACTGGACCGTCGTCAGTGTCCAGTTGTTGTCGGCCAGCCGCCCGAGTTTGCGTACGGGGTGATTGACGTGGCAGAGGTAGAGCACATCGGCTTCCTGCACGAAGACAAGGTCCTGCACGTCTGCTGCCGTATAGGCGGTGGCAACCTCGTAGGGGGCGGCGCCCGTCAACACCAGCCCGCCATCGCGGAAGATACGGATGTATTTGTCACCGAATTCGAGGATATAGGTCTGCTCGGTATTGAACTGGAAGCGGATCAGCCGGGCTTGTTTCGAGCTGTCCTTGATCTCGTGGATGAATTGCAGCCCGGCCCGGTTCGAGACACCGCCATGAGGGTGCACGAAGACATTCAGCGCCGTGCGCAAGCCGCTCTGATATTTGGTGAGATCGACGCGGGCGCCGAGGGCGGGCGAAAGTTCGCCTGCGGTGAAGGAAGGCTGGTAGGCGCGGAAATCAGCCATGGGCGCGCACCGCGATCAGTTCGCTCACGAAATTCTCGCTCGTGTGCCTCATCTGATTAGCCTCGGCCTGCTCGGCCGCCCGCTGGCTGTTTTGCGCCAGCGCCATCGCATCGGCGCGGATCTTCGGATCGCGCGTCAGCGGCATGGCAAGCCGCACGGCCAGATGCCAGGCGAGCGCCTCGATGAAGAGCGGCGAATATTTCGTCGGGTCGGTCAGCCGGCTGGTATAACGCAGCAGCGCCGGCGAGAGATCGCAATAGAGCCGGTCGCCCTCCAGCGCATAAGTATATTGCATCTCGCGCCCGGCCTCATCGAGATCGGGCTTCAGTGTTTCGGGCGGGGTTGCGGCATCGGCGGAATAATGCGGCCTGATCCAGCGGATCTGCAGGCAATCGGCCGGCCGCGCATAAGAGTGGCGCCACACACCCGGCTTGTCATTGTCGAGCGCACCCAGCGCCACCGTCTTGCCCGCCACCTGCCAGGGGAAGGATTGCAGCAGCACATCGCGCGTCTGCGCATAGAACTGATTGCAAGCCCGCGCCTCCGCGCTCTTTTCGGTGAGATCGTTGATATTGTCCTTGCCGATATTGGAAAGGGCGAGATTGCAGATAGAGACGACGGTAGCCATGAACCAACCTCTTGAGTTGGGGTAGGGCTAACGTGGGGATGGTTGTTGGGGTGAAGTGGGTGGGGAAGTGTGCGGGCAGGGTGCATCTCGCTGCGTAGGGAGGGGCACGCCATACCTCTTCTCCCTTATTCCTTCTCGTCTCCGGAGGCAGACGTGAAAAGTCTTTCCTGCCCGAGGACTTGGGCAAGCTGGATCCTGTGATGATCCGCTGAACAAGCCCGAGGACAGGGATAACGGAGGAGCGGTGAGGTATAGCATCGCCTCGCACGAAAGGCATTGGCCGGGCGCCGCCTATCAGCCGTAGCCAATCATGCTGCAGGTATATTTGCTGTAAGTGCCATAGTCCGTGATCCAGCCGTCCTCCTCGAATTCCCGCTTGGGTCCGGATTCGGTAATAACCTTCAGATCCTTGCCGGTGCGCTGCAGGATATTGTCGTGCACCGTCTTTGCTTTTTCCGGGAAAGTGAAACTGTAATAGAAATCCGACATGCAGCCGCCGCCGGCATTGAGGGCGTAGATCGGCAGGCTGAACTGGTTGAACCGGCTTCCGAAATATTCTCCTACTGTATTGACCACCACCGGTGGTCCTTCGTTTGAGGTGCAGGTTGCCGATATCCTGCTTTCCATGGCCTTCAGGCTTTGCTTCGCCTCTTCGGGCAGAGAGAGGTTGTTGATAAGGATTTCCTTGTCGTCGGGGTTGTAGGAAAGCCCGCCTTCGGCAAAGGCGCAATCAACAGGGTCGGGGAAGAGTTTCTCCGCCCATTTGTCCACGGCAATTCTTGATGTCGGAAGAAGAGCGGCAGTCGAGAAAAGCATTGCAACCGACATGCCCTGTAAGCTGAAAAGAAATGAAAACATGGATATTCACCCTAAACCCCAGATGCAGGTTGCACGGCAGGCGCGAATTTTCAACACGAAATTTCTCTCAGAATCTCCGGAGATGAATTGCGGTTAGCCCGTCTTCCGGCTGACAAACAACCCCGTCTCCTTGCCCACCTCCAGCACACCGCCGCCCGCTCGGAATGCCTCGGCAATCGCTGCCCGAAACGCCGCGAGCTCCGCCTCGCTCGCCCTGTCGCCAGGCGGGTAGGAGGTCAGCGCCAGGAACACGTCTTCCGGCTCCGTTATCCGCATATGGGCCGGGTGCTCGGTCATCGTCACATTGCCGAATTGCGCCTGCATCAGCCGTTCCGCTGTCTCATAGCAGAAGGCCGCACCGGCGGGATCGTAGGGCGGGCTGCCGAAGACTGCGGTCAGCGCATACATGCCGCGCATGTTGTTCGCACCGTTGGTCGTCACCGCAAGGTGACCGCCTGGTTTCAGCACGCGGTGAATCTCGGCAAGCGCCTGCGCCTGATCGGCCACATGGTAGAGCATGTGCATGGCGATGACGGTGTCGAACGTCCCGTCTTTAAAGGGCAGGGCGGTGGCGTCGGCCTGCTGACCGGTGACATTGGCGAAGGCGAGTGCCCGGCAGCGATCGAGTCCTTCCTGCAGCATGCCGGGGGAGAGATCGGCGAGGGTGAGGTGCAGATCGTCGGGCAGCTCGGGTGCCACGGAAGCCCAGAACCAGGCGGGGCCGCAGCCGATATCCAGCACCTGATCGCCTGACTTGAGGGGAAGCTGTCCTGCCACCCAGGGAAACCAGCCGGTTTCGGCGATCGTATATTCGCGGTTCAGGCGCCCGCGCGCGGCAAGCTTGCGGCTGTCGCTATATTGCTCGTCATTGCCTGTGGTGATGGATGACATGATCGGCCGCTGCTTCCCTCAATGTCAGATGGAATGAATGCGGCGGCTGATCCTGCATCTTTGCGGTGAGTGGGGCAATTGCGATATCTGGCCTTTGACGGTGGGCTAACGGTTGCTGCTCTCAACCGCACCTGCTACCTCACCCTTTCAGCCATCGCCGGCCTCGAAGGAGAAACAGTGAAGAACCCCATCTTTCTCGTTATCGCGAGCCTCTTCATTCTGGTGGCGATCGCCGGCCTTGCGATCAGTTCGGCGCGGCTGATCGGCCTGTTCGGCTGAGCAGCGACAGGCAACAGCTGCGTCTAGACCTTCCCTGCAAGCGCCAGATAGGCCGAAATCGTCAGCACCGAAAGCACCGTGGAGGCGAGCACGACGCGGCCTGTCAGGCTCGCTTCGCGGCCGTAGAATTCCGCCAGCATGAAGGGGCCGGTGCCGGTCGGCAGTGCTGCGAGCAGTACGGCGGTATGGGTGGCCGCTGGCGGCAGGTTCAGGAGCGGTGCGGCGATCAGCCAGGTGACGGCGGGCTGGGCGATCAGCTTCAGGCCGACGAGAATGCTTGTCGTCGTCGCCCGGGCGCTCGCTTCGCCGGCCCTGGTGCCGGCCAGAAACAGGCCAAGCGCGATCAGCGCGCAGGGTGAGGCTGCCCCGCCCAGAAGCTTCAGGAAGGCATGCACGGGGGCGGGGAGCGATGCACCCGAGAGCATCACCAGCGCGCCTAGCACGGGTGCGACGAGCAGCGGGTTTTTCGCCAGCGAACGGGCGGTCTTGAGCGCGATATCGCGCCGCCGGGTTTCCGATTGCAGCCCGCCTTCGATCAGGATGATGGCGATGGCAAAGAGCACGCAGACGGTGAGGATGGTAGAGATCAGCGTCGGTGCCATGCCGGTGTCGCCGATCAGTGACAGGACGAGCGGAAAGCCGATGAAGCCGGTATTGGCGTAGCTGGCATTCAGCCCGTCGATCGCTGCATCCGCCAGATGCCGCCCCTTGGCGATGCGCCAGAAGAGCGTGGCGCCGAAGATGACGGCGCAGCCGGCGGTAAAGGCCAGGATGAAGCCCGGCTGCCAGATCTCGGCGGGTTTGGCATTGGCCATGATATCGAAGAGGAGCGCAGGCAAAGCGAGATAGACGACCAGGCGGTTGACCTCGCGCGTGGCATTTTCACCGAGCGCCCCGGTCTTGCGGGCGATCCAGCCGGCAAGGATGAGGGCGAAGATCGGCAGGACAATCGAAAGGTTCGTCAGCATGGGCAACTCGGGCAATTCGGCGCAGCTCCGTACGTGGAGCGATGATTGCCTAGCGCCTGAGATCGAGATAATCCAATGTCATCTGCAATGCTGATTGATACTTCTGAGGTATCGAATGGATACACGCCATATGCGCTATTTCGTGGCGCTGGCCGAAACGCTGCATTTCGGCCATGCGGCCGCACGCATGAACATGAGCCAGCCGCCCTTCAGCCGGCAGATATCAGCCATCGAAAAGACGCTTGGTGTGCGGCTCTTCGAGCGCAATTCGCGCAATGTTGCGCTGACGCCGGCCGGCCGGCATTTCCTGGCCGATTGCCGCGCGGTGCTCGAACGCTTCGATGCTGCCTGCCGGGACGTGCAACTGGTCGCCAGCGGCATGAAGGGTGAGCTGAAGCTCGGTTTCATGATGCATGCCGCCCATAGCGTCATCCCGGCGCTCGTGCGGCTTTATTCGCGGGCGCGTCCGGATGTGCGGCTGATCCTGGAGGAGCGCATACCTACCGATATCGAGGAGATGCTCACCGAAGGTAAACTCGATGCTGCCGTCACCTTCGGCGGCGGTCCCGCACCGCATCTGCGCACGCTGCTGCTTGCCCGCGACCGGCTGTGCCTGATCGTGCCATCAGGCCATCCGCTGGCACGAGCCGAAACCATCGGGCCGCAGTCGCTTGCGGGCGAGAAACTGATCGCCGCGCCCGCAACCGTGGCGCCAACGCTGCGCACGGCGATCGGCCTCTATTGTGCTGCCGCCGGCGTCATCCCGCACTTCGCCTTCGAGCCGCGCCTCCAGCACACCATCATCCGGCTGGTGCAGGAGGGGCTCGGCGTGGCGCTAATCCCGCAATCGCTTTGCGATGATCTGGCGGAGGGTGTGGTGTCGAGGACGCTCGACGACGCCCCGGAATTCGATGTCGTGCTCTGCGCGCCCCGCGCCGCCAGGAACCCGGCCGTGCCGCAGTTGTTCGAGGTGGCGGCCCACACAGGCAGCAACGAGAACAAGGCCGGCTGAGGCGGCCGGCCCAGTCCATCTGAAAGAAGAGCTCAGAGGCTTTCGGCGGCGACTTCGAAATGCATGCCGTCTTTCGTGGTGAAATAACCGCCCCAGTAAAATCCATTGGCATTGGCAATCGCGACCATCTCACGCACGCAACCGCGGTCTCCCATCAATGCGGGTATGGTTCCCCGCGCGTTCCAGGTTGCGTTGATGTCGAAGGCGGTTCCCCAGGCGTGATTGGAAAGGTTCTCCGGAATGGCTTTTGTCTTGCCCCGCTTCAGGCGGGCGTTGAAACTGCCGTCGAAGGTCAGGATCCGGTTTGCCAGCCCGGCCGCGGCCCATTCGGAGAAGAGCTTGGCGAGCCGCGTCGTGTGGTTCTTGTGGAAACGGATGCGTCCGTCGGTTTTCGTGACGCCCGAATCCAAGGGAATGACGCAATCTTTTAGCTCCGGAATGTTCACGGTCGTTATATTGCTCGCCTCGAAACCGTTGGTGATCGTGATGTGCTCCGGATTGCCGGAAACCGGGCTATGATTGAACTTTATGACACCGCATTTTGACTGCATGTCCGCGGCGCTTGGTGATGACAGGCCCGGCTTCTTCTTTGGCCAGTCGATACCCTTCTTTGCCGGGTCCGGATCGAAATCGGGTTTGATATCGGCATGCGCTTCGGAAATCGCGAAACACTGGTCGTCAAATGTTGGACTTTCCGGAAGCCCGAACTTCCTCCGGAAGCGGATGACCTCTTCCTTGGTTTTCCCGCCGTAGGAGCCGTCCGTGCCCAGGGACGCCGATACTTCCTGATTGAGATATTCCTGAAGGCGGCGGACGTCGTTGCCGAACGCGCCGACGGATAAAATGTAAGCCATGCGTTCCCCCTCCTGATGGCATTGCCTGCCGGATCAAACGCCGGCGAAAATCAGAATTTCACGTCGATGGCGGGAAAGAAGGCGTCCTTGGGCGGATCCTTGTCGGCGCATGCCACTCCCTTGATCATCGCGCCGCCGCTGTCGCTCAGGATTTCGCCCTCGTGATCGTTCCAGACCACGATTGCTTCGGGCGTCATTCCCGAGAAATCCGCATCGGGACCCGATGTCACGCGGCCATCGGCATTTCCATCCCACCAGAAAAGCTTGGGCGGAGGATTGCCGCCATCGGGCTCGGAGCCAGCGAGCACGAGATATCGATTGCCGACCCGCGCAATGTCGCGCACGCCGCGGCCGGTCGTTCCCGGTCCATCGGAAAGGTCCATCGTGACGACCTGGGTCATTTTCGCAGAGCCTGTGTCGCCGGTGCCCAGCTTGACCAGCTGCATCGGGTTGGCGAGTTCGAGCACGATGGCGCGGTTATCGGGCACTGGTCCGCGCAGGCCGATCAGGAGATGCCCTTCGGACGTTGCTGCCAGGCCTTCGATGTTGACGTGGGTCTTTAAATCACCCTCGCTCAGCTTAAGCGCTGCGGCCATGTCCGCGCGAAGATTGCGATAGACCTCGCCGGAGCTGGACAATGTTCCGTCGGCCGATACGGCTGTTGCAAACAGTTCCTTGCGCTTTGGCTTGTCCTGGCCGCTGCTGTTCAGCGAATGGGATGTCAGCCAGAATATCGTGTCGCCGATACGGGCGGCGCCTTCGATGTCAGTCACATCGTCGAGCGGGAACTTTGTAACCGGCTTCGGCTTTCCCCGCTGGTAGATCATGATCGCGGAGAAATCGTCGCTTGCGACCGCCATATGCGACGCATCGACCAGGGCTGCGGCCGAGGCCTCGCAAATGCCTTGATATGAGCGGCCCGCCGCATTGGCCGCCAATGGGCCAAAGAGCGATGAAAATGCGGCCAAGAGGATCACGCGGCTCTTATTGCTCATGCGACAAGCCCCCGTCTCGATGTCCAGCCTCCCGGTGAGGTGGCATTCCACAATTAAACTATCGCGGAAGGTGCGCGTCAAGATAATCTTTAATAATTAATTACGAATATACTGTTCTCGTGCGCTGAGAAAACTTTGATCAAATTTATAGACTACAAATGCCTCTGCATTCGCAACTAAAAATCCTCCTTTCGAATCTATTTGTAATATGTCTGGATTGAAAAGTCTTAAAAGGATTTGCGCAAGGCGCTGTATCGGCATGCCTATTGCTAGATCTGTTGCGGATTCATCCAGTTAGACAGCGCCGGCGGGCAGTAGCGTCCATTCTACTGCAATAGCCCCAGCCTCCGTCCCTCGGCGGCCGCCTGTCCCCTGGATTTCGCGCTCAGCTTGGCAAGGATCGAGGAAATATGATGATCCACCGTCTTGGCCGACACGAACAGGCGCGCGCCGATCTCGGCATTGGAGCGACCCTCGTCGATCAGCCGCAGCACGTCCATTTCGCGTGTCGTGAGGCCGGCGGCGTTAGCCTGGGTGCTGGCCCGGGGGCCGCGCGCCGCAAGCCGGCCGCCACGCTTGCGGATCAGCTCCTTCACGTGGGTGACGACGGCAGTGGCGCCGAGGGCTTCCAGCGTCGTCAGGGTGCGGTAGAGCGCGTCATTATCGCCGTCGAGCAGGGCAAGGGCGGCGAGATAGGGCGCGCGGCGGTCGGTCCAGATATCGGCTGCCTCCTGCCAACGGCCGTTGAGCATGGCGATCACGGCAGCGTCGCCGCTGGAGTCCTCGGGCGCAAGGCCGGTTTCGCCCAGAATATGCGCCCAGAAGCCGATCATCGAGCCGGCGGCATCGTCGCTGCAGAGGGAAGCGGCCTGCCGCAGGCCGGCGAGCGCTTCCTCCCGGTCGCAGAGGCCGAGCCAGGCGCGCTCGGCCACCAGCGCGGCATGGGCGGACAGGCGCTGGAATTCGAAGGTGTTTTCGAGGAATTTCGCCATTTCCTGCAGCAACTCGCCTGAGGTCTCGCCGCGCCGCGTTCTGAGCGTCGCCAGCGCCACGAGCGAAGGATAGCGGGAGAGCGCCGGGGCATTCTGGTTGTCGACCACGGCCTGCGCTGCTGCGGCTGCCTCCTCCCAGCGGCCGAGGAAGGTCAGCAGTTCGGCGAGCTCGCCGCGCATATAGTCGCGCCAGGTATCGAGGTCATGCTCGATGCAATAGGCAATGCCCCGCGCCAGCACATTCTCGGCGGCATCGACCGCGTGGAGCTGGATTTCCACCCAGGCGCGGTTGGTGAAGGCGCGGGCCGCATGCTCCTGGAAGCCATGCTCTAGGGCGATTGCCAGCGCCTGATCGAGCGTTTGCCGGGCGCGCTCCGGCTCCCGCCAGCAGATGGCGGTACCGACATTGTTCAGCGCATGACAGAGGACCTCGGGCCTGGCGATATCGTCCGATGTCATGAGCGCGATCGCGCGCTCGCCGTAGAGGGTTGCGGTCTCGGCATCGCCCGCCAGCATGCCGAGCTGCGACAGGTTGGAATAGCCCATGGCGAGCTCGGCCGGGCTTGCTGCCTGCTCCAGCACCTCAACAGCCTCGCGGCCGAAGGCATCGGCGCCCTTGCGGTCTCCGGCGAGATAGCTCAGCCGCGACAGCCAGCGCAGGTTGTCGCCGACATGCCTGATATCGCCGAGCGCCCGGTAGAGCGCAAGCGCGCTGGTCTGGGCGGCAATGGCCCGTTCCATCTGGCCGGTCAGGTGGCATTCGAAGGCATAGCCCTCGTAGAGGCAGGCGCGCCTGGCATCGCTCAAGTCTCCGGCATGGGCGAGCGCCAGCTCGTAATGGCGCATCGCCTGCCGGTGGGCGCCGAGCCTGCCGGCCTCGGCTGCGGCTTTCGGGGCGAGCTCCGAGATCGCGCTCATGTCCTGCGCCTCATTGGCATGGTGGACCATGCGCGCGACCGAGGCCTCGGTCCGGTTACGGAAATAGGCGAGCGCCTTTTCATGCAGTGCCCGGCGGCGCAGCGGCGGCAGCGATTGCTCGACGGCCTGCCTGGCAATCTCATGGCGGAACATGAAGAGGTTGCCCCCCGGACCACTACTCGCGGGCACCAGAAGCCCGCAAGCCGTGCAGGCTTCAAGCGAGGCGCGGGCATCGCTGCCGCAGATCGCCTCGATCAATTCAGGCGCAAAGGCATCGGGCGAGGTGGAGGCGGCCCAAAGCGCCTCCCTGTCAGCCTCGTCAAGGATATCGGCCCGCGCCAGCACCGCATCGCGGATGGTTGTCGGCAGATGGTCGCGGCTGAGTGGCGGCAGGCAATCGCTGCCGGCGCAATCCACGAGCTCGCTGACGAAATAGGCATTGCCGCCGGTGGCGCTGAAGATCGCCTCGCCATCGAGGCCCTTGCGGTTCGCAAGCTCCAGCACGGCGGCCTTCGACAGAGGCGGGACAGTGATGCGCAGCCAGTGGGCCGGCGGAATATCGGCAAGCAGCCGCCTGAGCCGCGTCTGGCCCGGCGTATCGTCATTCCGCGCGGTTGCGACCAGCAGCAGGCAGGTGTGGCGGATGCGGCGGCCGATATAGCGGATGAGGTTCAGCGTGGCGTCATCGGCCCAGTGAATATCCTCGATGACGAGCAATGTCGGCTGGCGCCCCTCGGTCAGGAGATCGAGCACTTCGGAGAAGAGGGTGATCCAGTTGCCGCTGGAGGCCCTTGTCAGCGTCCAGCGGGCGTGCCGGGCAATATCGCGCCAGGGCCCGAGCGGCTCGGCCGTGCCGAAATTCTCGCAGGCGCCCGAGAGAACGCGGGTTCCCTCAGGCACGGCGCCGGCGAAGGCTGCGGCGAGGGAGGATTTTCCCGCGCCTGCTTCCCCTTCCAGAAGGACGACCCTGCCATTGCCGTTGGCGGCCTCGCGCAACAACGACTGAAGATGATCGAGATTGGGGGCGCGCTCGATTAGTCGCATGGCGGATTATTGCCAGCATCATTGCCGGCTGGGAATAGGAACGTGCCAAAATAGGGCGGCGAGCGCCAGAAAATGGGGAGATATCCCGATGCGCCGGCCCCGGCATCGGCCTAGCGTCCGTTTCGTCAACAAGGATGCGAACAGGAGGTCGCCATGCCCAGATATCTTATCGAACGCAACATTCCCGGCGCAAGCAAGCTAACCTCGGAAGACCTGTGCAACATTTCCGCAAAGTCGAACCAGGTCGTGGCCGGCCTCGACCGGCCCTATACCTGGATCACCAGCTATGTCGCCGGCGACAAGATCTACTGCGTGCATGAGGCCGACAGCGCCGAAACCGTCTACCGCCACGCCCGCGAAGGCGGCTTCCCGGCCGACCTGGTGAGCGAGATCGCCTCGGAGTTCGGCCCCCAGACTGCCCGGCAGACCGCCCGCGTATGAGTTACCACGCCGACCGCAACGCGAGGGGCGGCGGCCGGCGCTCACCTCGTTCCCTCCTCGGGTAAGGCCGGGGAGGGAATGGGGGGACGGGAAACTACTTTGAGCGACCGGGCGGATGGTCGACGCTTTGGACCCGGACGATACCTGACAGTTTTTATTGCGTCGTGCGTTTTGTTGTTTTGATCTCGGGCGTCCTTGCAGGGGCGAGGGGGACATCCCTGAGAATGCCGAGGTCGTGTTGGATCTCCTTCTCCCGGCGGGAGTTTGAAGGACGGATCGAGACCCGTGGCTCGACACCGGTCAGGTGAGCCGAAGGCCGTACACATCTTCGAATCCTTTCTCCACCTCTTTCCTTCCATCGATCCCCCATCATCTTAGAGACCAGCATTCGCTCTTGACGAAAAGAGCATATGCTCCTATTTCTATCTAAATAGGAGCATATGCTCTTATTTGGCCACAAAACTGCATCAGCCCGCAAAAGCAGGAAACCATGTCACACGATAAACATGACCGTCATCCCTTTCTGGACGACCTGACCGCCGACGCCGAGCTCGTCAGCTCCGTGCTGCGCGGACCCGTTGTCGGCCGCGACGAGATCACGCTCGCCGTCAATACCGTCGGCACCTTCTATGCCTTGCAGACGCCGACCTTCTTCGAGGTCGTCGGCTCTCGGCTCTTCCTCGAATATGAAGCCGTTCTGGTGAGCGGTGAAAAATTGACCGCGGCTGTCATCGTCGATCGCAACCCGGACGGATCCGTGCCGCATGTCAGCGTACGCATGAGCCCGCTCGGCTCCGTCCTGTCGCTTGCCGCCGGCCTGCGAGAGACGCTCTCGGCAAAACTGCCGGAGCATTTATTTCTCTGAATCGCAGTCACCCGCCGGACCGGGCGTGCAGAATGCCGCCTGATCCCGCCTTTTCAAAGGATATGAGCCATGGATATCGCCAACAGCACAGTCTTCATCACCGGCGCCAATCGCGGCCTCGGCCTTGCCTTCGCACGTGAGGCCCGCCGCCGCGGGGCAGCCAAAATCTATGCCGGCATGCGCAACACCGCTGGCTTCAATGAGCCCGATATCATCCCGATCAGGATCGACGTCACGGACAAGGCATCGATCGCCGCCGCTGCCGGACTCGCCGCCGATACGACGCTGCTGATCAACAATGCCGGCATCGCAGAGCTGATCGACGGCCCCCTGTCTGGTGATGTCGAAGAACAGTCGCAGCGTCTCTTCGACGTCAACTATCATGGCGTCGTGCGTGTCACCCGGGCCTTCGAGCCGATCCTTTCGGCGCAGCCACAGGCGGCCATCATCAATGTCCTCTCCGATATCGTCTGGCTTCCGCGCCCTATCCTTACCCCTTACGCAGCATCGAAGGCTGCTGCCTGGAGCTACACGAACCAGCTTCGCTTTCACCTGCGCGAGAAAGGCATCCAGGTGCTCGGCCTGCATGTCGGCTTCGTCGATACGGATCTGACCGATGGTATCAACGTGCCGAAGGCAAGTCCGCAGGATGTGGTGCGCCAGACCTATGACGCGCTTGCCGCCGGCAGGAGCGAAATCATGGCCGATCGCGGCACGACCGTGCTGAAGAGCACGCTTTCGGCCGAGGTGCCTGGCTATATCACACCGCCTGAAGGCGTCATCTGACGCCGGCTATCGCGACGATGCCATTGAACCATGATCGGCGCGGAGCTTTTCTGAGGGCCGCGCCCATGGCACCTATGAGGCGGGAATCGAAAGGAATATGCGATGTTGTTGGCCGACCAGCCGCTTGGGATCGATCAGTGCACCTGTTCTGCCATCAGAAAGGCAAGCCGCCAGATCACCAGGCTTTACGACAGCCACCTCGAACCCGTCGGCCTGCGCATTACCCAGTTCCTGATGTTGGCTGCCCTGGAGGAAGCCGGCGGTGCCACCGTGAACACGCTTGCCGAACGGCTGGATATCGAACGGACGGCCATGGGCAAGATGCTGGGCTTCCTTGAACGCGACGGCTTTGTCGCGATCAGCCAGTCGCCCGCCGACGGCCGGGTGCGGATCGTCGAGATCACCGACGAAGGCCGGCTGCTGCACAAGAAGGCAGAGCCGCTCTGGGAGGCGGCGCAACGTGAATTTGAAGAGCTGAACGGGGCTGCGAATATCGCGGTATTGCGCCAGGGGCTGAGGGATATCGTCGTCGGGGATTTGGCGGCGGAGGCTTCAGGGGAATGAATCTTCAGGTGAGGGGTTCCCTCGATGAGGAGAGGTTCACCTTCACCCTTGCCATCCCGCCGAAGTCGGCGCTATAGATCAGCCCGATGGGGATGGAGTGCCCCCGAAACCGCCCTCAAGGCTGATGACTCCTACCGTGTTTAACCGCGGTGGGAATCTGTCCGGAGCCCGCCGCAAGGCGGGTTTTTTATTGCCCGCCCGAGAGTTTTGGAGCGAGCATGTCCTTCTATACCTGCCTTATCGTCATGGCCGGCGGTGCGCTCGGCACCTTCGCCCGCTATGCCGTATCGATCATCGCCATGCCCATCAGCCGGGATCTGCCCTGGGGCACTGTGATCATCAATGTCACGGGCTCGCTGATCATCGGCCTGTTCAGCACGCTGACGCTCGCCAATGGCCGTTTTCCGGTCTCCGACAATATGCGCCTCTTCGTGATGATCGGCCTCTGCGGCGGCTACACGACCTTCTCCTCCTTCAGCCTGCAGACGCTCGACCTGCTGCGCTCGGGCGCAACGGTCAGGGCCTGCATCAATGTCGCGGCATCGGTCGCGCTCTGCATCGGTGCGGTGGCGGTGGGGCATCTGATCGCGACGCGGATCAATGGCGGGGTGGCACAAGTTGCGCAGGCGGCGATCGAGGAGCAGGCTTGAGGCGGCGGGGCGTTTGCGGCTCAAAGACTCCACTAGCTCAAAAAAGTTTATCGTCGGGGCTGCTGGGATAGGTAGTCCAGCGTAAACACACCTTGCGGCAACAGGACACGAGGCGAGCGGGCGATGAAAATGCAGCTCCTACAGGTGCAGGACAGAAACCAGTGGCAGAACTATCACGCGATCAGGCGTCACGTTCTCTTCGAACTGCGCGGCCAGTCTGACTATGATGAGATGCATCCGGACGAGCATCGGGAAAATCACTTTCCCCTGCTGTTCATCTGCGACGATGTGCCCGTTGGCACCGTCCGGCTGGATATCGGGCCCGCGCACGCCGACCCCGGAACCGTACGGCTCGTCGCGATCGTTCCGCAGTATCAGCGGCAAGGAATTGGTAGGGCCATGATGCACGCGCTTGAACGACTTGCCGCCGACAAAGGCCTTACGCGGCTGGAGGTTCATGCTGCACCGGATGCCGTGGCCTTCTACAAAAAGCTCGGATGGCTCCTCGTCGATATGGACAGAGCCACTCCGCTCCTTACAAAGCAAATTTCCTGATATGGCATCTGCTGCAAAGCCGACGTCTGCGCAAGGCGAAATGCGCTACATGCCGCCAATCTGAAATCTGGCGTAGCTTTGGGTATCGACGCCAACCCTAACCTCCCCCATTCCTGTTTCCTCGTGCTGACACGAGGGGCGTCACAGGAATTCAGCCTGCCCAAGTCTTTGGGCAGGAAAGACTTTTTGTTAAACAGAGTGCGTCATTCACCGCGCAGACGCACGGTGGCTGGATCTCTGTCACATCCCTTGTGCTGGCGCGAGGGCACAGAGATGAGGGAGGTGGAGGAGCAGGGCGGTGCCACTAGTTGGTCCTTCCTTGCGGGAGGGTGCGTCACGAAACGCCTCCGTCCTCCGTCACAGCGCCGGGCGAATGAAGATGCCGCCGAATCTTCCGTCTGCCGCCAGCGCGAAACTCCATTCGAGATGGCCGTTGTCGAAGGTCACGTCGTAGACATCCCAGCCTTCCGCCGTCACGCCCTTGAAGGATATGTCCCTCAGCGGCCCCATTCGATCGAGGTCGGCCTTGATGATGGCAGCTTGTTCGCGTGCAAGGGCGGCGAGCGGCGGGCTCATCCGCTCATAGTCGGGTTCGCCGCGCTGGTGCTCTTCGATGACCCGCTCCAGCAGCGCCTTGCTGTTTTCCACCGGCTGCTTGTCGCGGATGCGTGCAGCAAGCGCCTCTTCCAGATCGGTCGCGGCGCGTTCGTCAATGCGGGATGCTTCCTGTTCATAGCCGTTCTGGTGCAGCACGAGGCCGGTGACAGCGCCGCTTTCGCTGCGGGTAAAGGTGATCTGCGCCTGAACCGCCTTGTAGAAGAAACGGTCGACATCTTCGGCGAAGATTTCGAGTTCCGGCTGGCCGGTCAGCCGCGTGAAGAGCCGCCCGTCGCGCAGCCTCACCACATAGGCCGACGTACCCAGATGATAGTGTCCGGCATAATCGGCATAGAGGGCCGGGTCGATTTTCCGTTCGGTGCGCGGCCGTGCCTGCTCATAGCGGCGCCAGGCGATGGCATCGGCTGAGGTATCGGTCATGTTCGTGTCCTTTGCGAGCTTCAGCAGTTCATCGATCGAAAGAATGTCGCCTGCGGCCATCTTCGCGCGCAGCGCGTCGATGATGGCGAGGCTGCGCTGCGTGCGCGTCAGTTGGTCCTGCAGGGTGAGGTTCTGCATGGCGAGCATGCGGTCGAGATCGGTCGCGCGGCCGGCGAGCAGCCGGGCGATGTCCTGCAGGCTAAGCCCCAGCCGCTTCAGAGCCAGGATCTCGGTGAGCCGCGCAATTTCCCTGGTGCCATAGAGCCGCCAGTTCTTTCCCGTGCGCGGCGGCCGGATGAGGCCTGTCTCTTCATAGAGCCTCAGCGCACGCACCGTCATGCCGATCCGCTCGGCACATTGCGCCGCCGTCAGCCAGCTCTGTTTTCCTGTTTCGGCGTCCATCAAGCCTCCCGCGATGTCTCGGAACCCTTCTAAGCTATGACGCTGGGTCCGGCTCAAGAGGTTTTTCGCGGGTTTTTTCGGTTTCGGCTTGATGCCTGTTGCAGGGAGGCCCGGATGTCGCCGGGAACCGGGCCACAGCATCGGCCCGAAAATCGGAATCGATCTTCGGAAAGCCTGATGCGTCGATTCAAAGAGTTGGAGCGTCGGTGCGGCGAATGGCGCAATGGAGGGGGAAAGAGATTATTCTGCCCATGGGAAAACCCATGACAGGTGCAATCGATCCGCCGGGTATGCCGCCCGGCGGATCGAGCGGCCGTTAATTCCCTGTCGAGGTCGGGGCGGAGTAAGACAGGGATTCACGGATCTGGTCGATTTTGCCGTCGGCCTCTCCGACGCCGAGGATGGTCTTGGCCTCATCCAGCATTGCCGGGCTCACCTCGCCGGTGCGCGTTGCGGCGGCCAGCGCGTCCTCCAATGCGGCGTCACCGAGCACCGGATCATCGGCTGCAGGCTCGATGCCGTTGTCGAGCTCGAACTGGGCATAGGCCATGGCGTAGGCGGCGATCGCGGTCATCTTCGGATCGGACGTGTGCAGATAGGCCTTGTAGCTGCGGTTGAGAGAGTTCAGGCCTTTAAGCTCGGAGGCCAGGTTCTTCTGCTTGATATCGGCTGCGGCGTTTTTCGCATTGAGCGATTTCGTCTTCGCCTCGCCGGATTTGCCCTTCACTCCGCTCCCGGATTTCGAACCGTCGCGCAATGATTTGCCTGTCTGGGAGCTGCCGGTCTGGTGGCCGCGATTTTCGTGACTGCCGCTTTGTCCGCCGCCATTGCCGCCACTATTGCTGCTGCCGCTACCGCCGCCGTTGCCTCCGCCATTACCGCCGCCGTTGCCGCCACCGTTTCCTCCGCCCTTTGCCATGGCGGCACTATCGAAGCCGGTGATCGCCAGCGGGCTGGAAGCCATGATCATTGAAAGCGCAGCTATGGACGCAAAAGTTGCGAAACGCATCGGTCTCTCCCTCGCAGGATAATTTATCGAAAGTCGCGAGATAGCCGACTCGGGAAGGCGGCCATCAGGATCACGATGTTAGGTGCGAAATGCGGAGCGTGCATCGGACCGAGGTCCGGCATCCGCCGGACTATGGTCTTAGAGAGCGGGAGATGGTTAACGGGTTCGACGTCAGGCGCCTTGACGGCCATGCGGGTATCGGTGGGGGGCTCAGGCAAACAGCACTTCATGGATCGCAACGCCAACCAGGATGATGCCGGCGATCGCCTCGATTGATTTCGAAGCGGCAGCAAGCAGCCTCGGCCGGGTGGCGAGCAGCCGGGAAAGCCAGTCGCGAAAGAGCACGGCAAGCAGTGCGACGGCAGACAGCGTGATGCCGACGCCGAGCATCATGGTCAAAGCGAAGAGGATTCCCGTCACGATCACCTGATGCAGCATGGCAAAGGTCATGACGAATAGCGTCAGCGGGCAGGGGATCAGGCCGGCGAGGAAGCCGAAGGCGATGCCTTCCCGGTGGGAATGAAAATGGGCGTGGCGGAAAAGTGCACTCCACAGCATCCATGCGCCGATCAGGCCAAGCAGACCGCGGCTGACAGCCTGCAGGAGCGGTGCGGAGCCGGAATCGCCGAAGGAATGCGAGACGAGCGGCAAAGCAAAAAGCGCAATCAGCACCGCCATGCCGACATGGGTGAAAGACAGTGCCATCGAGACGAGGAGGCCTCGATGCGCCTTTAGCGAGGAGCCGGCGAGATAGGTGGCGAGCACCGACTTGCTGTGGCCAGGCGTCAGCGCGTGGATCGCGCCGAAGGCGATGCCCATCGGCAGGAAGGCGAGGAAGGCAAGCCAGCCGCCGCCTGCGGCTAAGGCTTTGATATGGCCGGCGAAGGTCAGATAGATTTCGCGCTGAAAGTCGATGATCGTTTGCCAGGGCATCAGGTCAG
Organism: Rhizobium sp. CF142; assembly: GCF_000281145.1. Classification (NCBI taxonomy): domain Bacteria; kingdom Pseudomonadati; phylum Pseudomonadota; class Alphaproteobacteria; order Hyphomicrobiales; family Rhizobiaceae; genus Rhizobium; species Rhizobium sp. CF142. Next base: position 44,995 of record NZ_AJWE01000036.1, read on the forward strand.
GCCCGTTGTTGCTGCCGTCAAGACAAGGTAACGCCCGACCTTGGCGATGGTAACGAGCAGCAGGAACATTGGCAGCGGTTCACGCAGCACGCCGGCAACGACGGTGATCGGATCGCCGACGATGGGTAACCAGCTTGCAAGCAGCGACCATTTTCCATAGCGCTGATACCAGTGCTGCGCTCGCTCCAGCGCCTGTGGGCCTATGGGAAACCAGCGGTGCGTGCGGAAGCGTTCGATCCCCCGGCCGAGGAACCAGTTCAACAAGGCGCCGAGTACATTGCCGCCGCCTGCGGTCGCGACCAGCCAGAATGTCGAATATTTTTCCGTCAGCAGCAGACCGACTAGCACGGCTTCGGATTGCATCGGCAGGATCGTCGCCGCACCGAGGGCTGAAACGAACAATCCGAGATAGGCCAGAAGATCGGCCATTCGGTCAGAGATATTTGGTGATCGTCTTGAATTCGTCGATCGACTGGCGCTTGTCGCGCGACAGCGCGCCGACGGTTTCTTCCAGGCAGTGGTCGAGATGGTCCTGGATCAGCGTGCGTTTGGCGTTGACGATCGCCTTCTCGACGGCCGAAAGCTGCTGGGCGATATCGAGACAGGGCTTGCCGCTATCGATCATCGCGATGACGCTCTTCAGGTGCCCCTCGGCGCGTTTCAGCCGCTTGACGATCTCGGGGTGGGTGGCGTGCGTATGGGGCTCGTTATCGCTCATCATGTCCATGCGGTTGTTCCCTCCTGCAGCGGAGGCAGCCCGAGCTTACGCCGCGGACCGCCCTGCCGACAAGTCAGTGACGATGTCCATCAGGTTCTTCCATGCGGAAGGGCAGGTCGATGCTGCCTTCGTCGGAGCTGAGCCTGAGGATGGCGTCGAACTCGTGCGGCTCTGCCGGCGCCACGGTGCTCTGCAGCGAATGGTGATCATCCGGCGAGGCAACGAGCGGCAGGGTCTCGACATGATCGGGACGCTTGATCTCCACCACTGCCTTCAGGCCGCGCTCGTGCTTCCTGATGCTGAAGCGCATGCGCTCGCCACCCGCCGTATCGACGATCTCCAGCAGACCGGTTGCGATCTCGGATTCGACCTTGAACGGATCGGGCGCATGGTGATGGTCATGCCCGTGATCATGGGCGCGAGGGGCCGCTTCCACGCCGAAATCGTCGAACTGGATCGTGGCATTGCCGAGTGAAGGAAGGTGGCCCTTCAACTCGCGGCGCAGGCTTGCGGCAATCGCGTTGGCTTCCGTAAGCGATTTCGATGGATCGACGGAAATCACCAGATCGGTATGAAGCTTGTGGCCGAGCCAGCGCGACTTGACATCGACGATGCGCTCGATGCCACCGACATGCTCGGCAGCATGATAGATCTGCTCGTTTATACCGGGTTCGACGCCGTCGAGGCTGCGGGTGATAACGGCGCGTGCTGACTGCCAGACGATGCCGAAGATGGCGAGCGTGATCAGCAGGCCGATGATCGGGTCGGCAAGCGGGAAGCCCATCCAGACGCCCAGCGCGCCGAGTACGACCGCAAGGCTGGTCAGGCCGTCCGTGCGGGCGTGGTAGCCGTCGGCGATCAAGGCGGCGCTGTTCATTTCGCGGCCGACGCGGATGCGGAAGACGGCGACGGCCTCGTTGCCGATGAAGCCGACGATACCGGCAGGCGCCC